>NZ_JAYXIH010000027.1:0-51757 GCF_036016755.1 Aurantimonas sp. A3-2-R12
TTCCGCCTGGGTCTCTTGCTCATCGTCTCTCCTGATCTCGGCCATCCTGGCCGCCTTCAGGCAGACAATCCACTCAGCACGCTGTCCAATTTTCCCGAGCCACCTCTGAGTGCGGTCTGACGAAGGTCGCGTTCGAGCCTGAGCAGAGATTGGCGAGATGCAGCAGGCCGGAGTGGAGGCTCAAGTTTGAATATCCACCTGCACCGGCCGGCCTCGGCGATAAGCCGTCAGCTACACTACGCTACGGGACACGACCTCGGCACGGGGCTTTAGTGGGTCAGTTTGAAATCTGCACCCTGCTTTTTTATGAACCGTGCTTTTCCGGTTTATGAACCGTGCTTTTCCGAGCGCAGTTGCACGATCCGGTCCCTGGCCACACGATCGAACATGAGTACGAACGCTTGGTTTGGGCAGCATTCAATTGAGCCAATCCGAGTGCGGCATTGCCACGGGTCCGCCCGCCGGGGGCGAATGCGGCATGCGTCAGGCCGTCACGACCCGCGCGACAGCGAAGGCGCCAAGCCTCAGTTCCCGGCCCGAGGCCGGTCTCAATTCCGCCAGACATCCCGGTGATCCGGCCGCCTCCACAAACCGATCGGCATCCAGAAGCGCCACTTCAGCCATATCCGTCGGCAGTGCGACGATCTGTTCCTGTGCGGTCAGGTTCGCCAGGAGCATGTTTGTCCGACCGTCGACGATGGCGGCGACGGCTTCGACAGCCGTCGGTTCGGATGAGGTGACCGCTCGCATGGGCCAGGCGGACATGTCCGCCAGCGCACGCTGAACGTGAAACGCGGGAAACACGCCGCCGGATTCTTCGAAAAACGGTTGTGGCCAAGGCTGCTTCGCCGCAACGACGCCATGGGGGCCGGTCGTGCCACCGAACGCAACGGCGCTTGCGCCGCCCCTCGCAAACCGGGCGAAATAGCCGACGATGAAGGCTGCCCCCAACAGGCCGCGCTGGCGCGGGTCGGCCTCGTTCATCGCCCGGCGGATGTTCCGGGGGTTCTCCATGGGCGCTGCGCCATAGGGATTCATGCGCATACCGATGGCGCTTGGCCCAACGCTCACCGGTCTGTCGCCAGCGATCGCGCGCGCGCTCGCGACAACGAACGGCAGCGCCTCGAGGCTTTCCATCAGGGTCCGATCGTCGCCCGCATGGACGATGGCCGACGTCGTGAAGCCGACGAGATCGATATCCGTCAGCGGCGGACGCTTGCGATTGAGTTCGGTGAAGAAGGAGAACATGCCGCCGCCGATCCGGGCATTCGGAAACGCCTTGCGAGCAGCCTTGAACAACGCGTCGGCAGGCGGTGCCGGCGGCCACGGACTGCCAGGCAACGTGCCCTTCAGATCGGCGGCCGGCGAGAGCCGCACGACCTGGAAAGGCGAGCCGATCGCCGCCACCGCCCGGCCGAGCGCGGCGACTTCGTCGGCAAAGTCGTCAATTTCGGCGATCACTGTTTCCAGCCAGGGCTCCGCCCCCAGCGCCTTAGCGATGTCAGCAGCCGCCTTCAGGTCCGCCGCGTCACCGGTTCGCGGGTCGTGATGGTAGACGAGGTAGTTGGGTGAAAGCCCCGTCAGCTTGTCCAGTGCCTCACGCGTGGCGGCGATCTCCGCACGCTGGAGGCCCACTCCGACCTTCGGCAGCGTCGCGCCGCCTTCCCCGAAGACGATCGACACGTTCTTGTCGCCGCTGGCGGCGGCACTCCCGACGTCACCCTCGACGGTCAGCGTCACCGACTGTTCCAGGCGATCGCCCGGCGCCAATCTGTAGGGCCAGGGCCGGGCGAGCGGGCGCACATAGGTCTTGTAGGAAGCGTCCGTCCAGTTGCGCTGGTCCTCCATCTCAAAGGTGTCACCTTCCATGCGGCAGGTGACTTTAAGGCCGGACACCGGCTCGTGGGTCAGCGTCCGCAAATCCATCATCGACTGCAATGGGTCGATGATCTCGGGAAAGCGGCCCTCTTCGATCGTGCCGTCGACATGTTCGATGGTCACCGGCCGGCCGGCGACACCGTCGAGCGGATGCAGGACGACGAAGCCGGTCCGGTTGGTCAGGAAGTCGGACGCGGCCTCGCCTTCCCCTGAGAACGTCAGCGAGCGCGGCGTGCCGACGATGCGTGCCCGGTAGCGGAAGGTCTGGTCCGCATCGCCCACGCTCGCCGCGTATGTCACTTCGAAGCGATCGCCCGACACCTCGACCGCGAGATTCTCGATCGTGGCGTTATAGGTCCCCCAGTTGCGGTCGCGCACGATGAAGGAGATGGCTCGGATGATCTCGATTCCGGCAAAGCGGATATGACGCAGATTGCCGGCGTCGAGCTCCGCCGATAGTTCGCCCGCCTTCAGGATACGAGGCTCGGCAACGATCTCCTCGGTGCCGAAGAGGCGCACGCTGCGGCTGGGTTGCGTCATTGTTTCTCCCCTTCCCTTTCTTTGTCCGCATCAACGGTCCGCACGACTGCTCACCAGACGCTCGGCCAGTAGCGCGAGAATGATGATCGAGCCGATGGCCGATCCCTGCCAGAACGGCGAGACGCCGAGCAGGTTGAGGCCATTGCGGATCATTACCATGATGACCACGCCGATCAGCGTGCCGATGATCGAGCCACGGCCGCCGTAGAGGCTAGCACCACCGATGACGACCGCCGCGATGGCGTCGAGTTCCATGAGATTGCCGGCGAGCGGGTCGGCCGACAGCAGCTGGGCGATCGAGAACGTGATCGCCACGGCCGCGAAGGCGCCCGAGATCACGTAGGGAAGCACGGAATAGAACAGGACGCTGAGGCCGGCCGCTCTAGCGGCTTCGCGGTTCGAGCCGATCGCGTAGATCGTGCGCCCGCCCTTCGTGTAGGTCAGATACAGCCAGGCAAGAAGATACATCGCGGCCAGAAAAACCACGTTGGCCGGCACTCCCAGGATCGACGTGTAGACGATCGAAGAGAGATCGGAAGGAATGCCGGAGATCGCCGTCTGGCCGGACAGGATATACGCAAGGCTCCGGCCAATCGCCATGATGCCGAGAGTGACGACGAAGGCGGCGAGGCCGAAATAGGCGATAAGCAGACCGGATATGAGGCCAATGCCAGCCCCCGAAGCCACGGCCATGAGCATCGCGACCGGGATCGGATAGTCCTTGAGTGCCAGACCCAGCACAATGCCCGTCAAGCCAGCGACCGATCCGACGGAAAGGTCTATGCCGCCCGTCAGGATCACGAATGTCATGCCGATCGATACCAGGCCAATCACGACCGATTGGTCGAGAATATTGAAAATATTTGTCTGGGTGAGAAAGTAGGGCGACGCGAGCGACAAGCCGCCGGCAATCAGGAGGGCAAGCCCGAGCATGCGAAGCTCCAGTCGCTTGAATATCCGGGACGCGATCGCTCCCACGCCAATGGCGCGACGATCCGTTTTCGCCCTCATCGCCCGATCCGGGAGCGCCGCAGTTTTGACCTGCTCAGTCATTGAGACTTCCGATCCGTTGTCTGATGTCTTCGGTCGAATGGCCATCGGCCGATCCACCCACCGTGAGCCCGACCCAACCGAGATCGTGCCCCCGATGGCTTCGGATCGGCACTGTGAGCGTGGAACGCCGACCGTCGGCCTCGGTTACGAACCCTTGCCCTCGCATCTCGAGCCCCCTGGGAATGGCGCTCTGTGTGAGGCGTAGTGCCTCGCCCGATGAAAAGCCCGGCGATGCGTCGTCGTTCGCGACCACGGAATTGAGGCAGATTAGGCTATCGTCATCAATCAGGGCCCAGAAGCCGACACCGCCATGATCGGACGCGATCTCGTCCAGCAACGCCGTGTTGCGCCGCATGGAGGTGCGTGGAGCGGCGAGAAGGGTCAGCTTCTCCTCGTCGAGCATGGTGCTCGGCACGTCGGCGATGGAGTAACCGTCGCTGATCACGACGATCCGCGTCGAGACCCCAAGGAGTTCCTCGAAATCGGAGGATATGACCACAACGCCAACCCCCTCGGACGCGATCCGCTGCAACAACGCGTAGATGGCCTGGCGTGTGCCGATATCGACGCCCTTCGTCGGCTCGTCGAGGATCAGCACCTTCGGTTCCAGAAGCAGCCAGCGTGCGATGATGATCTTCTGCTGCATCCCTCCGGAGAAGTTGAGCATGCTGGCATCAAGCAAGCGGTGGGCCGGCAGGTCGAGCAGTCGCAGGAGCTCGTCGATCTTGTCCTGGCGCTTGGCATAGCCCAGCCCAAATCCGCGATGTGCGCCGAGATGGGCCAGAAGCAGGTTTTCACGGACCGATAGGTCCGGCACGATGTTCTGAACCCGGCGATCCTCCGGCACAAACCCTATTCCGGCGCGCACCGCCTGCGCCGGGCGGCGGAAATTCACCTTATTGCCCGCCAGCCACATCTCGCCGCCTGTACGCGCCCTCAGGCCGAAAATCGCCTCTGCCGCCTCCGAGCGGCCGGCGCCGACGAGGCCACCGAGACCGAGAATCTCACCCTTTCGCACGGCAAAGGAAACGCCGCGCACGACCGGCGGCGCGGCAATATTCTTCACCTCGAAGACAACCGATGCCGCCTCGGCGTCCGGCGAGGGGATCCGCTCCGCGTAAATGGCTCCAAGCTCGCGACCGACCATCAGGCGGATGATATCTGCCTGGCTGAGCGACGTGGTCTCGCGGCCGGAAGCCACCGTCGCGCCCTCTCGCATCACGGTGACGCGGTCCGTGACGGCGAGAACTTCCTCGAGCCGATGCGAAACGAAGATCAGCGAGCGGCCGCTCTCCTTCAGCCGCGCCATGACGTCGAAAAGACGTTCGACCTCCCCTGCGCTCAAGGAGGCGGTCGGCTCGTCGAAGATGATCAATTCCGCATCGAGCGCCAAGGCTTTGCCGATCTCGACAAGCTGGCGTTGCGCGGTCGAAAGCCGGCGAACTTCGGTGTCGAGCGGCAACGAGCCGCCTTGGCCGAGATCGTCCAGGATGGCAGCCGCCCGTTTCCGCATGCCGGCATGGGACAAGAAGCCGGCGGTGCCTAGTTCGGGCAGAAAGATGTTCTCCAGGACCGTTAGGTCCGCGGCGAGCGTCGTCTCCTGCATGACGATCGCGATCCCGGCGGTCAGGGCATCACGGGTCGAGCGGAGCGACAGCTGCCGGCCCTTGTAGGAAACGCGCCCGGCTTCCGGACGCACATGGCCCGAAATCACCTTCGACAGCGTCGACTTGCCGGCCCCGTTCGCGCCGAGCAGCGCGTGGATCTCGCCATAGCGCAGTTCGAACGAAGCTCCCGCGAGCGCACGGGTGCGGCCGAAGGCCTTCTCGATACCGGAGACCTCGAGAAGCGTCGCAGTAGCGGGGACGCTGGCGGTGGTTGGAAGAGTCATCGATTCATGGTCCCGCCGAGAACAGCTGGCCAGCGAGGGAGGACGATCTTTCCGCCCTCCCCCGATCGGCCATGAAACGCGCTATGCGATCATTCCATCTCGTTGGCGAACACGGTTTCCTTCACTGTCGGCAAGACCTCGTCGATGTTCTTCGAGGTCACGACGAGGATCGGCACGGTGATCTCCTTCTCGGGCGTGCCGCCATCCAGATGCTCAAACAGCGCTTCCGCGGACTTCTGGCCCATGAGGTAAGGCTGCTGCATGCCCGATGCGACGATATCGCCGGACTTCAGCAGGTCGACGAAATCGGGAATGCCGTCGAAAGCCGCGACGAGCACCTCGCCCTGCCGGCGGGCCGCCTTGATGGCACGTAAGGCGCCGATCGCCGGCTGATCCGTTTGAACGAAGAGCCCTCGCATCTCGGGATTGGCGGTTTGCATGTCCTGAACAAATCGGAAGGTCTCGTCGGCGGTGTAGGACTGCATCTGCTGGAGACCGGCTTCCTCGCCTGTGACGCCCCCCTCCTTCAGTCCATCCTTGAACCCTTTCGTGCGAGCCTGGCCATTCTTGCGGGCCTGCGAGATGGCGACGATTCCGACTGAATCGCCTTCCCAACCCTTTTCCTTCATCGCCTCGGCGAGCGCTTCCCCGACGCCCTTCGCGCCCTCGTAATTATCCGAGATGATGAAGGAAACGTATTCGCCTTCGTTCGTGCCGATGTCGGCGATCACGACGGGGATATTCTTGGATGCGGCCAGTTGCAGAACGCTCGGCGCGGTCGAGGAATCGGTCGGCGAGATCACGATGCCGGCGACGTCGCGGGCGATCGCGTCCTGAGCATTCTGGAGCTGGGTCTGCGCATTGTTGCGCGAGTCCAGCGCCTGGAACCCGTAGCCTTTCTCCTTGGCGACGGACTCCACTCCCTTCGATAGATAGCGCCAGAACGGCAGGTCGAGTCCCGGCGTCAAATAGACGATCTCCTTCGATTGCGCCGCTGCCGGCAGCGTCGAAGACAGGCCGGTCGTGGCAAGCAAGCCAAAGGCCGCGAGCGCCTTAATAAAATTCCGCTTCAGCATGATGTTCCTCCCTATCGACTCCACCTTTGCCGGGAGCCATCGGCTTTCGTCATCTCCTCCGCGACGAATTTTCCACGTCGGCAGAACCGGCGCGAGTACGTATCGTGCCGACAAGACCGGCAAGACTGTTCGCCGTCGTGCGATAGATTCGATCGAGGTGCACCTCGAAGGCGCTCACTACTGCGTCCCGATCCCGCGCGTGGAGCGCGGCGACGATCGCCTGATGGTCGGCGTAGCTCCGCAATATCGCGCCCTCTTCGGCGACAGCCTTGCGGCGATGCTCCATCATGTAACCGTAGAGATTGCCGACGAAATCGGCCAGAACCGGGTTCCCACAGCAGCGGTAGATCGCCAGATGAAACTCCCGATCGATGATCAGAAACCTGACCGGGTCATCCGCCGCTTTGCGCTGCGCTTTCAGAGATTCATCCAAAAACGACAGGGTTGTATCGTCGACACGCTCCGAAGCACTGGCGACGACGTGACGCTCGACGATCCAGCGCGAAGCGTGAATGTCCTCGACATTGTAGCTGTTGATCAGCTTCGCTTCCCGAAGGCCGACGAAATCGGTCCCGACATCGTCGGAAATGACCTTTGTCCGGGAGCCATGGACGACCGCCAACAATCCCTTTGTCGCCAGAATCTGGATCCCGCTCCGAACGGTTTCCCGGCTTACCTGCAACGCCGCGGCGAGATCGCGTTCGCTCGGAAGATCATCGCCGACCTTGAGGATGCCAGAGGCGATCAACGCTGCAATCTTGGCGGCGACGACGTCTCTCACGCTTTGGCGGACAATCGCCTCGCGCAGCTCGGGAGCATTTTCGAGAAGGAAGTCCGTCAGAGACATAATCGATCACACGACTGATTGTCTGGTCCGGTCACCAAACCAGTCTTCGACTGTCGCCTTTCACTGACATCCTGTCAAGGAATCGCGCTGATAGGTAGTGTCTCAGTTTGAAATTGGATGCGGTAATGGGTCAGTCACGTTCCGCATCTAGCTTCCCGTAGAACGGACGACCGCGAACCCGCTCGATGGCTCGGGTGAACTTATTCGGTGGCTTTTTGTGCCAGCGCCGATGAACCCACTCTAGATGCTCGTAAATCGTCATCCGTTTCCTCCCATCGCGGAGGTGCCATATGTAAGCTTCGCAACAGGTATAAAGGGAAATATACGTCCCACGCTCGCTGTCCTTTACGAGTTTTTCGTCGAAATCCCCGTTGCGGAGACCGGCGGAAACAAATTCGTAATGGTTCAAAATATCGCGGAAATTGGCACGGAGATCCTCATCTGCCCCATTCATAATGTCGGGTGGGCATGTGCCCGCTTTCAGGTGCGGCGCGATTTTCGCGCGCGCGTCAAGGAAACGTGCATTGAAATTAGTCTGCAGAATCACATTAATTGTATGTTGCTTTTTCGCTAGCGTGCGCGCACGCCGCGCCGCATAAAGCCAGCCTGTCGTCGCAAGAGCGGCACCGATGAGAATTGCGTATTCAGGTGTCATTAATTTTTTTTCAATGGCAATGATTTACGTGTTTGCATATGTGTAGGCGTGAACCTACGGTGATCATCAGACCGATGGAGGTCAATATGACAAGAGAAAACGATCCAGGTTTCTGATTTGCAAAACCCCGCCAATCGGCGGGGTTTTCGCTTTTAGTCCTTCTTCTTATAAGACCCGCGCCGTTCCGGCTTCGGAGCAACCGCGTCCATCGCTTCGGCAAAATCCGTCATCGACCACAGGGTATCGGAAATTCCAGCGGCCATCGCTGGCGACATTTTCAGCGTCTTGTGAATGCAGATGAAATTATACCAGACGGTGTAGAGCGAGACCATGTGCATGTGGTTCTCGAACTTTTTCGAGAAGGCGTTCGTCAGCCGCGTGAACCGGCGCATTTGCATCCGCATGGTGAGGTTCTGGCGTTCCACATAGGACGTGCTGACGTGGGCAATGTCGGGATCGCCTTCGATCCGGTCCTTGCGCGCTCCGATGCACTCGGCAGGGCTGTAGCGGCGTTGAGGGCCTTCCGGCGCCTTGCCGTACAGCTTCACCAGCATCGCGTAATCAACGTCGGCTCCGAATGCCCCTTCAACCGCCTCAAGGTACGCCCGATGGCCGTCCGTGGTGAGCTGGACGCGATTGGCGAGACGGTCGCGAAGATCGTCCATGAACGCCATTGCATATTCGCTGTCGCGACCGCCGACGAGATAGGACACGATCAGCTTGCTATCCGCGTCCAGCGCCGTCCACGTCCAAGTGTCGCCAGCCTCTTCCGGGGCCGACTTCGCCGTGCGGACGTTCTTCGCCTTGGCATAGGTGAAGGACCAAATCTCGTCGCACTGAATACGTGAGGCGGTGACACCCCGGACCTTTTCGTCATGGAAGGTCGCGGCGAATTTGCCCGCGTCCACAAGCAGCTTAGACACTGTGTTGATGGACACGTCGCAGACGCGAGAGATCGAACGCATGGACGATCCCTCGCACAGCATGTTGAGGATTTGGACTCGGGTTTTGAGGGGCAACTTGTTCATGCCCCTAATATGTGAACTTATATGCTTAGTGTCAAGCATATTGTTCATTTCACCGCGCGAAGTGGCGGGTTGACTCTTGCTGATTCTGGCGCGCTTTCCTTAGTCGCAATTCCGAATAACAAGCTGTTCAGTTCGCGCTCTGGAATATGCAACTTGCTTGCCAATCGAGCTAAGGGGATGCCGCGCTTCCACAAGTCAGTCAGCACTTTCTCCCAAATCTGCGAAGACTCCCGCTCCATTGGATTTGGTTCTTTGTCTCGCCCGTTTTTTGCTAGTGAGATGCAATAGCTACGGTAATGCCAATCCGTAATTCTCCCCATTTTGTGAAGCGTATAAGCCAGCGCTGCGGCGGAGACCCCCCAACGCCGCTTCTTATGTATGATGTCATGAAGAGACCTGACCCTCGGGATTTCTGCGAGTAGATCCTCTTTTGGCATGAGAAACGCGGATGCAAACGTGTCGGCTTCTGACTCTGCACTTGCGTGTGACGACCCCGTGTGACGATGCAGCAATAGGTGCCCCAACTCGTGAGCTGCATCAAACCTACTGCGTTCTGCCGTCTTCAACGTGTTGAGAAATATATATGGCTTATCGTTTCGCCAAAGTGAGTATGCGTCCAGATGACGAGTTCCCTCGGTCAGCGAAAAAACCCGAATCCCGTGTTGCTCCAAGAGGTTCAGAAAGTTCCCTATTGGGCGCAGCCCAATTCCCCAATCAGCGCGTAGACTTAGGGCAGCCTTCGCAGGCGAAACACTTTTGACTTCCGTTGTCAGATTGCTGCGGGGCACAGAGTATTCGCTCGTGATGAAATCATCCAACACAAATGCCAGCGCTCCCGCTGCCATTGCCGAATTACGCGAAGATGCTGTTAGTGACCGAAGCGATCTAAAGCTCACACCGTTTGGGTTTGGATATTCCAGCGATGTCTTGTCTTCAAAAAATTCTTCAGGATAGCCTGAAAATGCGAGCAATTTGTCGACGCTGGCAGTCGGCAAATCGTAATCGCCTTTCTCAAAGCGTTGAAGGGTTTTTCTATCTACCCCGAGTTCGTTTGCGAATCCAATTTTTGTCAGTCCATGCCGAAGCCGGACCAACTCCAATCTCTCTGGATTTAACATAGCGATTACGTGGTTTTACGAGTGATTGGAATATCGACAGTTTCCGTTGGCTCGCCACGGTTACTTTCGCCGGTTCGTTCTGACCAGTCTTCCGCACCTGTCAGCAAAACGATTCGTTTGCTGAACGATGTGTACTGGCTCTTCTCAAACCCTATCGGAAACGACAGTTCCGCACGCAAGGGCTCGCCGTCCTCTGAATAGATTCCGAGAACAAGCGTTGTGACCTCGCGATCATCCTGGAAAGCGGGCGCCACCAATCCGGGCAGCCATCCGGTTCCATTGCACCTAACTTTCGTGCCGGATGCAGCCCCCTTGCTGGTGCGATTAGTCGGCGTCTTCAACAGATTGCCCGCGTTCTCATCGAAATTGCACGGGATCACACGAAGTGAAAGAGCGGGGTTCATAATCCCAGGTTGGTTGTCGGTTTCATCGTAAACCCAATCTTCGCCGCAGAATTGCTCCCGTAAGCCACGAGCTGCCTTTGCGTTGACCGTTACCAGTTTGAAGCCTTTTGGATCGTTGCCCGTGCAAAGCGCCCGCTCGCTATCGGCGTATCTGACGACCTCAGCCAGCTTATCAAAATCAAGATGCAAGGCATCCAGTTCTGTCTTACGAGCCTCTTCAGCAACTATCAGGATTTCTTCGGCCATGATTCGTTTGTCCCATTTTCGCTCATCATATGATGCGGGAAAATGGGACAAAGATCAAGCCCTACTTGCTCCACCGTTTTGCCGCCGCCTTCCGCGCAATCTCCACCCGCCGCTCCGGCGTCATATTTTTCGCCCGAGCTGCGCCGCCCTTGCGGCCCATTTCCTGCGCGGCCTTATCCTTGCCGTCGTCGGTAGTGTCATAGTTTTCATTTTCCTCGCCAGTCGCGATCTGCATCACGCGAACAGCGTTGCCAATCACGTCGGCGGGGCGCTTTTCGCCTTTAGGTCCGGTCGGCATTAGTCATCCTTCAGTGCGCCGGCACATGAGGCGCACCCTTTCTGGTCAAAGGGAATCGGAGCCCCGCAATAACCGCAAACGCGGCCCTGCCGCTCTGCGGCAGCAATGCGCCTCTCTTCCTCGACAAGCCGACGTTCTTTTTCCTGTCCCATCGCGACCTCCTAACTGAATGCTTTACGGTAAGCATATAGGAGACGGGCGGCCGGCGCGATAAGGGGCGGCTCAAATTTCAGATTTCAAACTGAGACACTACCCGCTGATACCTCGGACGGTGCTGCTCGGTTACCGGAGGCTCGCCGATGTGCTTCCTTCCATCCCTACTGACACCAGGCCGTTCGTCATCGGGGGCGTCCCCCATGTCCACGGGCACTGGGAAGGCCGCCTGCCTGCCGGATTTCGACCGTTTTCCGTCCGGGATCCGCCGCTTGCCGGCACCCTGAACGGTCAGAAGACTAGCCTTCTCCGCCATCGATGATCTCCATCCTTGCGCCCTGGGTCCCTGCCCTGCGTGACCGTATCGGCCAGATCCCATGGTGGTCGTCGATCAAAAATGCATGGACATGTCTTGTCGACGCATGACGATGCGGATGGCGGCGCCGAGCCTGAGCCGCCTCCTTCGTTGCCTTCGCGACCTTCTCAGCGTTGGGCCGTCATAATCCGTGCGAAGGGGAACCTGTGCTTCCATGAGGAACCACCGTTTGCCATGATGGATTCAGACTTTCCGCGATTTTGGGAATCCCGGAAGAGTCAGCTTTCGCTCCCGTGGGCATCAGTTGATGCGTTTGTCACGTCTTCGATCTGATCGATCAGTTCGGCTTCGAAGCTGCGAAATCAAGCGGCAGATCGGCTGCCAGCCTGCGATCTCGGACGATCCAACTCGATTTGCGAGGCGGGCTTCGGTCGGCCGAAATAGTAGCCTTGAACCTCAATGCATCCTACGGCCTTGAGTGCCAAATACTCGTCTTCCGTCTCGACGCCCTCGGCGGTCGTGGTCATGCCGAGGCTGGAGCCGAGTCCGGCCACCAAACGGACGATGGCCAAGCTGTCAGCGGAGGTCGATAAGCCGCGCACGAACGACTGATCGATCTTGATCTTGTCGAAGGGGAAACTGTGCAGATAACTCAGCGAGGAATAGCCGGTGCCGAAATCATCCATCGCGATCCGGACGCCAAGTCCACGGAGCTGGTGCAGGATGGCGACATTCCGGTCACTACGATCGAGCAGCACGGTCTCGGTGATTTCCAGTTCAAGCCGGCTGGGGGCCAAGCCCGAGGCGGCAAGGGCGCTGACCACTGTTTGCACCAGGGCCCGATCGCGGAACTGCACCGGCGACAGATTAACGGCGATCCTGATCTCGGAAGGCCAGGAGGCCGCTTCGGCGCAGGCCTGCCGCAACACCCATTCGCCGAGCTGAACGATCAATCCGACATCCTCCGCAAGGGGAATGAACTCGGCAGGTGGAATCATGCCGCGTTCCGGATGACGCCAGCGCATCAGGGCCTCGAAGCCACAGATAGCGTCGCGGGCGACCTCAATGACCGGCTGGTAGAAAACCTCCAACTCGCCATTGCCGAGCGCATTACGCAGTTCCGCTTCAAGCGACTTGCGGGTGTGCAGGTCTTCTTCCATCTTCGGCTCGAAGAAGCGAAAGATTCCCCGGCCATCGCCCTTGGCTTGGTAAAGAGCGAGATCGGCCTGTTTGAGAAGTTGTCCCGGCTCGGCGGAACGGTCTCTTAATTCGGCGATGCCGATGCTTACCGCGATGGTGAACTCGACGCCGTCAATAGCGAAGGGCGCACTGATGGCGGCGATCAGGCGCGAGGCGAGACCGGCGCAGTCGCGGGTCTCGCGCGAGGGCGGCAAAAGGATCGCGAACTCGTCGCCACCGAGCCGAGCGACGAGATTGTCATCGCCAATGTTCCTTCGCAGCCGATCGGCCACCGCCTTCAGCACCTCGTCGCCGAAGAGGTGACCGTGCGTATCGTTGATGTCCTTGAAACAGTCGAGATCGAGGAACATGATCGTCAACGACGACGCACCACAATTGGCGTGGTTCAAACAGGCTTCCAGCTCGTCATTGAACCGAAGGCGGTTGGCGAGACCGGTCAGCGGATCATGACGCGCCATGTGGACGATCTTCAGTTGGTCCTGCCGGAGCTTGGTGTCGGAGCGTGCCAGCAGGCGGTTGCTCCATAAGAGCAAGAGGATCAGGGCGATGCCACAGAGGATCAGACCGGCAGCAAGGCCGGTGAACAAGCGGTGGAGGCGCCGAAGCTCGCCCTGATCCTCTGCAATGCGCCTGTCGCCGGTCTGCCGGGCATCGGAAGCAAGCGAGGCCAGTTCCGCATGGAGGGGTGTCAACAGCCGATTGAGCGCGAGGACCGTGCCGGGCTCGCCCAACCGACCCAGAATCGGCTCCGCCGCACTCAGCGTTTCTTCGAGCCGGCCCAGAACACGGACGTTCTCAGGGTCGCGTCGAATGAACCCTTCAGCCTCGCCATTATTGAGAATATCCAGGCGGCCGAGGAGGATGTCGGCGCGGAGTCTGACCTCGTCCGCGTCGATGCCGCTGCCAAGGATCGCGGACTCCGCAACGCGCTGTTGCAGACGCGTAAACTCGACGAGCGCCTGATTGACCGACCAGACGACGTTATAGCGAGAAACCTCTTGGAGCGCCCGCTGTCGTTCGGCAATCAGGTACGAGATGTAGGCGGTCGCCAGGACGAAGCAGCCGACCGTCACCGCCAGCAGCGCTTGGATGAGACGCAGCCTCATATTCCGACCTTCGAATATGATGATTTATTCGACAATGAGCTTGGCGAGTTGCCAGGCCGATCGGCCATAATAGGTCTGGCTCTGGAGTTCCTTGTCACTATCGTAGGGATAAACGATGAACAGCGGTCCCTTGTCCCGCACCGACATATATTCGCCGTCCCGCTTCAAGGCGAGAATGGCGCCATACTTTTCGAAGTCCTCCAGCGGGATGTCGGTGCTGTAGTCGTTCAACGCAACCGCTTTGACATTTGTACCCTCGGCACCGACCAGTTCCATCAGCTTTGCCAGCGGGACGCCCTCGAAGGTGACCGGCTGGGTGTACCAAGGCGTCATGGTTTTGAAGGAGACGGTGCCGAGCGTTTCCAGCATCGCACGATCAAAGACGGCGGTATCTCCTTTATTAGTCGTATCGATCTTGCCCGATATCCACAGGATCGCCTTGCCCGTTGGATCAGCGAGCTCGCCGGCGTGGGTGGTATGAGAGGTGAACGCCATCAAAACGCCGAGCAGGGTGGCGGACAAGAGCGAGGCGTTCTTTACAAGCGGAACCATGGTTCATCTCCGTAAATTGCATCGAACTCACAGTCGCCCAGCGCGCCTAATATCGGCTTAAGAAATTGCCTGTAATTTCAGAGACTTATTCCCGGCGACGCGTGATGTGACTGGTTGCGATTTTTTCATTGACAGGGCCTTACCCCGGTTCCCGGCAAAGAGCGATGGCGCGAAGATCAGCGAGCAAATGTCCGTAGGAGAGCTCAGGGCCTCGCGCGGTGAGCGACCAACGGGCGGGCGGCGCGCATTTGCTGGGGCTGGCCGGCTTTTGGGGCACCGATATCTCGCCGGATTTGCCAGCGTGCCCGACGAGGTCCATGTCGTCATGGCACTCGTCAGTGCGGATAGCACAGCGAGAAGCCCCTCTACGTGTGGCCACCCGTTGGTGTTTGATCGCGGAAGGCCTTTCACTGCCCGGCCTATCCAATGGCGCAGTCGCTAGCCAGCCAAAGCAATTTTGCGGAACTCAAGCGCGAGTGGCCCGCTATAGCACCTTCAGCTGCCGGCTTGAGCGTGAGGTGGACGATCGATGCGCGTATTCGATAGCTATGAGTGGACGGACGACGAGGCACACCGGATTTTCGAGGACATCAAGCAGACGGTAAACGAGATATGGCGTAAAGCGGCAAGCGACGCCCGAAATCAGCCATCAGAAAGGGTTGTCGAAATCGGACGTAAAGCCTTTAGAGCGGCAAAGCCGTATTTGGATGACGCGAATGCTTTGAGGAAGATCCATGCGCGGCCGAGATCCTAACCGGGCGCAGCCGGGGCAATGATAACGGATGGCTCCTTCTGTTCGCTCTTACATTATCGCCGCGGTCCGGCGGTATCGAAATGTTCGACGATCGCGCGGACGAAACGCGGGCGGTTCGCTTTCCCCAACCGGAAAAGCGCCGGCTCTCGAATAGGGTCGAAAATCAAGGATCCGCGATCTCGCCCAACATTAGGGAGCAAGAGAAAGGGTCGGGATGGCCGTGGTTTCGCGGCGGATCCGCGGCGAGTTGCGGGTCAGAATACCGCACAGCCAGCGCGCCTCGACCAAGATGCTGATTGTCGGCGCCTTGTCCGGCGGGGATGATTTTGCGGCGTGGCAGAAGAGAGATCTGCCGATTCCTATTGAGGATCGGCTGATCGGCCTGCAACGGCCCGATGGATACCGACCGCGATGAGCCAAGGCAGATTTCGACGATCTCGATAGCCCCGCAAGCCTGTTGTTCGGCGACTGCGAGACCACCCGCGTGTCGTCGGACGCTGGCAGGTTTGCCGGTGGCGGGCCGGACCATCGCGCCGATGTTGACAATCCCCATTCCTGCCGATCCTGCGCGTCCGGGAAGACAGAGGATCCACGGACCGCAGTCAGCTGCGAAGCGGCAGTCAGGGCATCTTTGTCCAGAACGACGTCTTGCGGCCATGCTCTGACTTCAGTCGCGCGACATAGGCCTCGTGAGTTTCGAGTTCGCCGAATGACTCGATCCCCGCCGCAAGGCCCGCGCATTCGGTTAGATGCCGCGCCGCATGCCGATATCGCTTCACCCTTGCCCGTTCGAGAGCAAAGTTGATCATCGCTCGCAGCAGCCTTGTTGCCGCCAGCGGATATTTTCCGGCCAGCGCATCCGCCGCCGGGGTCAAAAGCTCGTAGTGGTCCCCGTTCCACTCGCGCCCGGGCTGCAACACCAGCGCCGCGGCCGTGTCGAGCGCCGGCCAGTTGAGAAAGAACACCAGGGCCTCGTGGCCGTCGGGATGGGCGAGCGCATGCGCCAGAGCCCGGTCCTCGGCCTCGACGTCATCGAAGTCGGGCAGTTGCTTGAGATAAGCACGCAGATGCCTGACGCTGAGCCTGCGCTCGAAGCATGCCCATCGAAACGCTTGCGCCTCGTCGGCCCGGCCAAGCGCCTCCATCACGGCAAGGCGGGTTTCTTCCCATTCATACGGAATCCAGCCCAGCCGGTCCGATCGCCGATCGTCGACCCGATTGATCGCCGTCCATGCCTCGTTCGCTCGCCCGGCCTCAAGAAGACGTTGCGCGATCTCGGCGGCGACTGCCGGGACAGTCCGCGCCGCCTCGCTCTGCTGGGCGATAAACGCGTCGACGTCGCCCTGCGCGTCCGCGATCGCTTCCAGGGCAAGGCGAACGGTGCTGTCATGCCGGCGCGCTTCGATCTCGTCGGCATAGACCGGGCCACCACTCCCCCATCCGATCACCTGCCGTTCCAAATCATTCCCCGGCCGATCGGGCGGCGTCTGGGAGAACGCAACGAGGCGCGCCTTCAGATGATCGAGACCTGTCTGTCCAAGACTTGGCGCCAGCACCGCGATCAATTCGTCATATTGCCCGTAGTCGTTTTCGAGGAGCGCCTCGAAAGCCTGGTCGGCCAACCGTGTGGAATCGGCGCCAGCGGCTTTGGCGAGGTTGCCGAGATCGTCGCACGCCCCGTGGAATATCCCGATCACCGTCCCGCTGCTGTCGTCGCACCGGCCGAATACCGGGGTCGCCAACGCCAGAAACCGCCACATCAGGTCAAGGGCCTCGGCGGGATCGGATTTGCCGACCTCGTCGACGATGGCGCGTCGCTGTATTTCCAGGTCGCCGACCAGGGCCTTTCGCTGTTGCCAACCGACGAGGGACCGCGAGCGCGCGATTGTCATCAAGCGATTGCGCACTTGTCGCGCGACCTCGCCTGCTCCTTGCGCCCCGGCCAGTTCCAGGCGAAGCCGCCGCTTGGCGCTCGCGCTGCCGGTGCTGATCTCGATCAACAGGCTCGCGAGCCGCTCGGCACCGAGGGCTTCAAGGTTCTTTGCGTTCAGCGTGGTCTTCGATGCCATGTCGGTCTCGTCTTCTGGCTTGGCTTGCGGAATGACGTAACCCTGCGTCGATCGCAAGGCCGGATGCAGATCGCGCGGATCTCCCATCCAGCGACGAGCCCGCAACGCACGGCGATCGCATGTCCGATATGAATGGCAAAAGAAGGAAGTGCCCCAGACGTCCCCTTGATCATGTTCCGGAAGTCAGCGTCTCAAGCCGCTGTATTCATTTACACATGGCCGCAGGACCATCCCTTTGTTTTCAGTCGCTACGCCCTCCGCGTTACCGGCCGTTTCGGCCATGGGCAACCAACGGCGATGCCGCGTCCGCCTCACTACTGGCAGTGTCGATGGCACCTTGACGTCTCGGCGGAAGCCGAGCCGGCGTCTTTCAATAACAAAGTCATTGCCGGCGGGAAGCCGGTGGGCGGGGTCAGTTCCCGCGCTTTCGCAGGCATCTTCCGAGAAGGCCGTCGCCATCGCTGCGGCGAAGATCGTCTTCTTGTCGCCGCCGTGGTTGTTCGCCCACTGATTGTCGATCATCTCGCGGGCAACATCCGCCTACATTTCCTTCCAGACGCGGTCGAAATAACTCGCGGCCGTCGGGGCGCCAGCACGCCGTCACCATGCAGCATCCTGCCTGCTCGATCATCGGATACACCAAGGTCGACAGACAGTTGCTGAACCAAGCCGTCGCTCGTCGCATAGGGGAGCAGGCGCTACTTGCGCCATGGAACCAGATCATCGGCCTATCGCCGTGATCCTCGACGAGCGCAACCGTAGAAGATGTAGGACGCCATAAGCCAACAACCATCACCTGACTGTCATCTTGCTCTGCGAAATGGTCCTCACACTCTGGAGACCCCCAATGAGCAGCTTCTTTTCGGCCCCCGGCAAATTTTACCGCGGCAACCTGCATACCCATTCGAACAAATCCGATGGGGTGCTCGACCCGATAGAGGTCTGCCGCCGTTACAAGGCTGAGGGGTATGATTTCCTGGCACTGACCGATCATTTCGTCGGGACTTATGGCTATCCGATCACCGACACGACCGGGTTCCGCGACCAAGAATTCACCACCATCCTCGGGGCTGAGATTCATTCGGGTGCGATGCTGAACGGCGAGTTGTGGCATCTGGTGGCCGTGGGGTTGCCCGCGGATTTCACCCCACCCGACGCGCCGCATTTCCATCCGGTCGAGGGGATGGAAAGTGCTACGGATCTGGCTGCGCGTGCCCGCACCGCGGGGGCTTTTGTGGCCATCGCACATCCCCAATGGTCAGGTCTGACGATGGAAGACGCCCGCAGCATCGCGGCCGCCCATGCGGTCGAGGTCTATAACCACGGCTGCGCCGTGGGGTGCGACCGGCCGGACGGATTTCACATGCTGGACTTGTTACTGTCCGAGGGGCGCAAGCTGAACCTCATCGCGACCGATGACGCGCATTTCTCGGAACCCGACCATTTCGGCGGCTGGGTCATGGTCAAGGCCGCGGCAAACACGCCCGAGGCGCTGTTGACCGCGTTGAAGGACGGGAGCTTCTATTCCAGCCAGGGGCCCGAAATCCGCGACATCACTGTTGGCGCCGACGGGGTCGAGGTCGCCTGTTCGGCGGCGGCAGCCATCATTGTTCAGGGGCATGGGTCAGCGTCCTTGGCTTTGCACGGCAATACGATGACGCGCGGGGTGGTGCCGCTCGATCGCTTCCGAGCGTCGCCCTGGATTCGTGTGACGGTGACGGACCGCGCGGGCAAACGGGCCTGGTCGAACCCGATCTGGATATCATAGCGCGACGGGACTCTGTGGCAGTCATCCTAGAGGAGGCAACAATCCATCTGTTGCTGGCCTCCGGCATCTCGGGCCCCCGCCGTCTGATCCCAGACTATCAGCGGTGGAACGGCGCCCACGGCACGCCTATCCGTTCAAGCTGGCGATCATCGCGGACCAAGGCGCCGCCGGCTGTCGTCCAACTGTCATCGTTCCGTCGCGGGTCCTTCATGGGTGGGGACTATCACGGCGCCAGCTTCAACCATGGTAAGGATTGCCGTTCGATGATCACCCGTCGCTCCGTGCTCAAGAGCACCCTCGCCGCTTCGGCGGTGCTCGCCGCGCCCGCCGTCATGCGCTCTCCCGCCTTCGGCCAGTCGTCCGGCAGCGTGAACGTCTTCGTCTGGGGCGATTACATCCAGCCCAACATGATCGAGAAGTTCCAGGCCGACACCGGTATCACGATGAACGTGTCGACCTACGGCTCCAACGACGAAGCCGAACAGAAGCTGAAGGCCGCCGGCGGCAAGGGCTTCGACGTCATCTTCCCGAGCGTGACCAACGTCGCCAACTACCAGGACGGCGACCAGTTCATCCTGCAGCCGCTCGACGAGAGCCGCATCGAGACCGGAAACCTCATCCCCTCCATGTATCGCGATTCGATCCAGCTCGGCGCCGTGCAGCGTGGCGAGCGCGTGGCGATCCCCTTCAACTGGGGCACCGAGGCGGTCACGTTCGACGCTTCCGTCTTCACCGACGTCACTGACGCCGATGTCTCCTACGGTCAACTTTGGGACGAGCGTGCGAAGGACCGTGCCGCTTTCCGCCAGAAGTCGGTGATGGTCGGCACCGGGCTCTATCTCGACGCCATCGGCGAGGTTCAGTCGAACCGGATGCTCGACATGTACAAGTCCGAAGAGGACATGCGGCGGGTGCTCGACGCGGTCGCGGAATACGTCATCGCCAACAAGCAGAATTTCGGCGCCTTCTGGAACAATGCAACCGAAGCGCTCAACGCGTTCCAGCAGGCCGGCTGCGTCGTCGGCCAGACTTGGGATTCGACCGGCCTTCTCCTCAACCGCGACAATGCCAACCTGAAATACCGCATGCCCAAGGAAGGCGGCATCACCTGGATGGATTCCATGGCGATCCCGTCGGGCGCCGAGAACCTAGACCAGGCCTACGCCTTCCTCAACGCCATGCTCGAGCCCGAGATGGCCGGTCTGATGAGCATGAACACCGGCTACAACTCCTGCGTCGAGGGGGCGGCGGCCAACGCCGGCGAGGTTTATGCCCGCCAGTTCGCCGAGGTCTACAACGCGGACAATCTGGCCAACCTTTGGTGGTGGCAGGCCGACACACCCTACTTCGCGCCCGTGCGGCAGGAATATGTCGACCGCATTACCAATGCGGTCTGAGCCAGGATCGGAAGCCTCGTGGGCCCTTCCCGCCCGCGAGGCTTGCAACGCGCCATGACATCCGAATTCTCCTATGCCAGCAGCGTGCGAGGGCCTTTCAAGCGGGCCCTGGCGCACGGTGTGGAATATGTCAGCGGTCAACACCGGCTGGCGCGTATTTACGCGTTCTACCGCCGTGGCCCATCCGGCCGCAATTTTTGGGACGACGCGCTTCGGCACCTGAAGGTCAGCGTCGAGATCGGCGGACTGGGGTTGAGCGCCATTCCGCGCGAGGGGCCGGTCGTCTTCGTGGCCAATCATCCCTATGGTGCGCTCGACGGCATCGCGCTCGCCTGGGCGGCCGGCTGCGTGCGCTCAGACGCCAGGATCCTGGCGCACAATGCGCTCGTTCGCATCCCGGAAACGCGCGAGCACCTCTTCCCCATCGATTTCACCGGCACCCGTGAGGCCGAGCGGACGAACGTGGCCAGCCGCGGCGCCGCGCTGGCGCACCTGAAAGCCGGCGGCGCCGTCATCGTCTTTCCCGCCGGCGCGGTGATGACAACGCCGACGCCGCTCGCCACCCGGGCCGAGGATCTGCCCTGGGGACCGCTGACCGCGCGGTTGATCGCGCGTTCGGGCGCAACCGTCGTACCGGACTTCTTCCCGGGCCAGAACAGCAGACTGTTCCAGATCGCCAGCCACATCTCCGCGACGGTCCGTACGGCGCTGCTCTACCGCGAGACCCTGCGCCATCGTGGCAGGCGGATCGCGATGCATGTGGGTGCGCCGATCTCCGTAGCGGAGCTGCGTGCGGAGCCCCACGCCGGTGCGCTGATGGCGCTCCTGCGAGCTCGCACCTTCGCCCTGACCGATGCGTCGCGCGGGCGCCCCGCCGATCACGGTCCTGATGGCAACGCGGGCCGGCTCGCTGCTGCGCTTGCACCGCGCCGGATAGGAATCAGTAGCCCGTGATCAGAACGTCATATCCCTGTGTCAGGCTTCGCCGTCCGGCACCGCTACGAATGGAACCATGCTCGTGAGAGTTCAGTGAGCGATCTCAAGTCCGCCCGCGGACAAAGCGTCCGCCTTAAAGACGTGGCGATGGTGTTCGACGGTTTCACCGCCGTCCAATCCACGGATCTGACCATCGAGGCGGGCGAGTTCTTCTCGATCCTCGGGCCGTCGGGTTGCGGGAAGACGACTTTGCTGCGCATTGTCTCGGGCTTCCAGGCGGCGACGTCCGGCGCCGTCGAGATCGGCGGACGGCCGGTCGACCACCTCGCGGCCAACCGACGCCCCACGGCGATGATCTTCCAGAATCTCGCCCTCTTCCCTCTGATGTCCGTATGGGAAAATATCGCCTTCGGGCTGGCCGCGCGGGGCATCGGAAAGCGTGAGCAGCGGACCCGCGCCGAAGAACTCCTTGCGCTGGTCGCGCTTGAAGGCCAGGCCGACAAGCGTCCGGCGCAACTTTCCGGCGGTCAACGCCAGCGCGTCGCCGTGGCTCGTGCGCTGGCCGTCGAGCCCTCGGTGCTCTGTCTGGACGAGCCCTTGTCGGCGCTCGACCTGAAGCTGCGCCAGCACATGCGGGCCGAATTGCGTGCCATCCAGAAGCGCACCGGCGTCACATTCATCTATATCACCCACGATCAGGGGGAGGCGCTATCCATGTCCGACCGTCTGGCGGTGATGAACGCCGGGCGGATCGAACAGGTCGGCGCCGCCAGCGACATCTACGACCGGCCGGCCACGCCCTTCGTCGCGTCTTTTGTCGGCGAGCAGAACGTCTTTCGCGGTCGCGTGGCCGAGGTGCGGGACAATATGGCCTATGTCGAAGGCATCGAAGGGCGCTTCCTCGGACGCAACGTATCGGGGCTCAAGACTGGGGATGCGGCCATGCTGTTAGTGCGCCCGGAGCGGACCGGTCTCGTCAATGGCGGCCCCGCCCCCGGCAACCTGATCGAGGCGCGGATCGAGCGACGCGAGTTGGAAGGACCCTATCTCAACATCGTGGCGCGCGGACGCGGCGAGCGTTCGATCGTGCTGCATCTGGCCAATGACGGGCGCGTGGTCGACACGAACGGATCCGCCCGTATCGGCTTTGCGTGCGAGGACGCTTTGGTGATGGCCGACGACGCCGAGGCCTTGAGCGCCGCGCAGGTGGACGACTGATGCAAGCGCCGAGAAAGACCCGCTGATGCGCTCGCTCACCCGCTCCCTAGGTTGGCCGTTGACCACGCTCGTCGTCGGCCTCGTGGCGGTCTGGATCGCCGGCATGATCGCCTTGCCGCTCGCCACGATGGTCGAGCGCGCTTTCGTGTTTCAGGACCGGGCCGACGATCTGACCGTCATGGGCACGCGCATCAACCGCCTCACGCGAGACGTGGCGACCATCGAACTCGACGTCAAAATGCTGGAGCGCGAGGCAGCGAACGCCGCAACGGAGGAGGCTGCGGCGGATTCCGGCTTTCCGGCCCCCTCGATCTCCGGTCCATCGGCATTGGCGCCCACCCTGACGCCGAGCATCACCCCAACGCCGTCAGCGCCGGGGACAACCTCGGAACTCGGGCCAAAGGACATCGCCGCCGAAATCGCTTCGCTTAGTGCCCGGAAAAGGGAAATCGCGAACGACATCGCCACTTTGAAGCAGGAAGAGGAGCGGCTGCGGATCGAAAAGGCGAACGCGTCGCGCTATTCGCTCCAGAACTTCTCCACCATCAGCCCGATCCATGCCGAGGTCTTCTTCTCCACGCTCGGCTATGCGTCGCTCGTGACGGTGCTGGCTTTCCTGATCTGCTACCCCGTCGCCTATGCAGCCGCCACGGCGAAGACCGCCAACAAGCTCGCGTTGCTTCTTTTGCTGCTGGTGATCCCTTACGCGATCAACGAGTTGCTCCGCACCTTCGCCTGGGTGATGATCCTGGAGCGCGAGGGCGTTCTGAACACCCTCCTCTCAGCGCTCGGTCTCTTCGCACCCGGCGAAGGCCCGCGTTGGGTGGCCTCGAACGGCGCCGTGTTCACCGTCATGATCTACACCTACCTCCTCTTCATGGTCTTCCCGCTCTACAACACGCTCGACACGCTCGACAAAAACCAGGTCGAGGCCGCGCGGGATCTGGGTGCCTCGGCCTGGCAGCTTCATACGCGCGTGGTGATACCGCACGCCAAGCCGGGCATCGCGATGGGCGCGATCATGGTCTTCATGCTCTCGGCAGGCTCCATTGCCGTGCCGGACGTGATCGGGCGCGGCATGCATCCGGACTGGTTCACCCAGATCATCTATCGGCGCTTCTTCGAGTCGGCCAACTGGAACCAGGGATCGGCTTACTCGCTGATGCTGCTCGGCGCCTGCGTCGTCTTCGTCCTGACCGTGATGGCCACCTTCCGGGTGAACATCCGGGACGTAGCGCGATGACGACGGCCGAAACACTCCGTCCCGCCACACCGGTCGCCGGCGGGAGCCGCACGCGCAGGGACTGGTCCGACGCGGTGCTGAACGTCTATCTTCTCTTCTTCTTCGCGGTCCTGTTCGCGCCCTTGATCATCATGGTCGTCGCCGCGTTCAACGACTACCCCTCCCCTTCGATCGCGCCGTGGCGAGGCTTCACCTTGCGCTGGTTCGCGGCGGTGCCGCAAGACGCGCGAATCGTGCGCGGGCTTTGGCATTCGCTGCTCATCGCGAGCGGCGTCATCGCCATCGCGATCCCGCTCGGGCTGAGCGGCGCTTTGCTTCTGTCGCGTCTCCAATCGCGCGCCAGCGGCATCCTGTACACCGCGCTGGTCTCGCCGGTGATGACACCCGGCATCGTCCTCGGCATTACCACGATGGTCTTCTGGCGCGACGTCTTCGGCGTCGAAGCGGGGCTGTTCACGGCCATGATCGCGCAGGCCAGCTTCATCGCATCCTACTGCATGCTTTTGTTGATGGCCCGCCTGTCGCGCCAGGACCGCACGCTGGAGGACGCCGCCGCCGATCTCGGCGCCACGCCCTTCTATACCTTGCGGCGAATTACGCTGCCTTTCCTCGCGCCCACCATCGCGACCGCGGCGGTGATCGCCTTTCTGCAATCGATCGAGAACTATCCGACCACCTTCTTCTCGATCGGTTCCTCCTGGACGCTGGTGACGGAAATCGGCAGCCGTATGCGCTTCGGCCTGTCGCCGATGATCAACGCGATCGGCGTGATCTTCATCGTCGTTACCGTGGCCAGCGCTCTCGTCTGGGCCGCTCTGCGGGCGCGCGAATCTCGCGCCACGGTCCGGACGCCGGCGCGCAGCTGATGCCTGTGGTAGCGAGGCGTCCATGAAGATCGATCTGCGGTGCCTGCCGGGCTGGGAGGCGCGTCTGCCCAAGCCCGTGCTCGCCCGCTCCAATCTACCCGACTGGCTGAAGGCCATGCCGCGCGAAGCGCCGAGCGGCGTGCTCGGCGGGATGATGGTCCGCACGCTCAAGCAGTGCCCGCCCTTCATCGACGCCATGCAGGCCGGCATTCTTTTTCCACTGGTCGCGGATTTGCATGTGGTGGACGGCCAGTTCACCTGGGACAGCGGCCTGCCCGCCAGCCCCGTTTCGCGGCTCACCCGTTCGCCCATCGGCGTCCATGTGCCGGAACAGACGGTGGGCGCGCCCTTCCACGACCCCGACGCCTTCGCCGTCAAGTTCACCAACGCCTGGACGGTCACACTCCCGGAAGGCTGGTCGCTGCTGATCCAGCATCCGATCAACCGTGAGGAGCTGCCCTTCCGCACGCTGGCCGGCTGGGTCGATGCCTATCCGGGCGGCATGATCCACTTCCCGGCGTTGTGGACCGCCCCAGGGTTCACGGGCACGCTGCCCAAGGGCACGCCCGTCGCGCAGGCGATACCGGTGCGCCGCGAAGCCCTGGAGCTCGACTTCGGCGAGATGTCGGACGCGGACGTTGCGCGCCACGCCGCGCTGCAGGACGAGTTGCAGTCGCAGCCCGGCCTCTATCGCAAGCGGTTCAGAGCCGGGTCGGGTCCAGCGGCAGACGACCCCGAGGTCCTTGAGCCCTGAGCTTGAGCAGTTGCGGGCGAAGCGTCGGCCCGTCGAGCGCCGCCATCGCAGCCTCGAACGCCTCCATCGCACCGGCATCGCGCAAGGCCTCGGCGCGCAACAGACCGGCGCGCGCGCCATCGACGCCCTCAAGCACCGCGGCGGCTTCCTCGGCCAGCCCGAGCCGAAGACAGGCGGCGGCAAGATTCGTGGCAACGTCCGCGTCGCCGGGATGTCGCGACAGATAAAGGCGGGATGCATCGGCGGAGGTTGCCCATTCACCGGTCTCCAGCGTGCAGGCGGCAAGTTCGAAAAGCGCCTTCGTATCGTCGGGCCGCAGCGCAATGGCCCGTTTCGCCGCCGCCGCGCCCTCACCGGCCCGGCCCGCCAGCCGGCATACCAAGGCCAGATTGTAGTGCAGCGCGCGGTCCTCGGGATGGTCCCGCGCCGCGGCCCCGAGCGCATCGGCCGCGTCGCGCCAGTTGCCGGCCGCGATCGCGATCTGCGCGAGGCGTCTGGGATCCGTGCGTCTCGGCGCGGGCGTACGATTTGAAGTCATCGGGGGATAGTAAGCACCATGCGTGGCTTTGCCCAGTCGCCGTCCGGGTTCAGGCATCGGCCGATCTGCGACGCCGATCTCGCGCTGACGTGAGCCCCATCGAGAGCATACTGTCACTGAATCTTCATATTCCGTTCACGCGATCTTACCAATTGCCGCCGGAAAAGATGGGCATGGCCATTTCCGAGGATAGTTCGCCTTGACCAGCTTCAAAGATCCCCGTTCCACCATGCGTCTGAGCTATGTCTCTCTGGTCGCTTCGCTGCTGGCGACAATGTCTCTGGTCGGGTTGGGGCTGGCCAGTGCGTCGTTCCAGGAGGGATGGCTCCCTCAACTGCTCATGGCTGCGGTGCTCGCTGTCCTGACTGCCTTGTTCTGGGCCGGTCGGCTGCATCGCCTCGTCGTTAAGCTCTTCCGCCATATGCAAACAAGCGAGATCGAGCAGGCGCGCGCCCATGACCGGGATGTGGCGACCGGCGTTCTGACCCGGCGGGTCTTCATCGCCTCCTGCGAGCGGTGCTTGAAATCACTGGCGCCGGCGACCGGATACGCGCTGATCCTCGTCGACATGGACCATCTCAAGCAGATCAACGATGCCTATGGCCATGATATGGGCGACGCGGCCCTGCGCCATCTGACCACCGTGGCCGAACAGGTCGTGCCGTCGGCGATCCTCGGCCGGGTTGGCGGTGATGAATTCGCCCTTCTGACCGAATGCGGCAAGCCGGAAGCTGCCAGGCAATTGGCGGGACGTTTCCTCACCGAACTTGACCGCACCGTCTATCACGCGGGACGCCCGTTGAACCTGTCCGCGTCGATCGGCATCGCGTTCGCTCCTGACGACAGCTCGTTCTTTGGGGAATTGATGCATTTCGCCGATCTGGCGCTTTACGAAAGCAAGCGCAACGGCCGAGCCCAGGCAACGTTGTTCGAGACCGAAATGCTGCGCGATCAGAAGCAGAACCGGTTCATCGAACGCGAGCTTCGCGCCGCTATCCTGCTCAACGAACTCGAACTCGCCTATCAGCCCATCGTTACCGGAGACGGCGCGCTGTATGGCTGCGAGGCGCTGGTGCGCTGGCGCCACCCGGCGCGCGGGATCATCGCCCCGATGGACTTCATCCCGATCGCCGAACAATCGCTGCTCATCGATCTTCTCGGCGAATGGGTGTTCCGTCAGGCCTGCCGCGACGGGCTTGCCGCCGAACCGCTGATCATCGGGGTCAATTTCTCCGCCAGCCAGTTGAAACGCGACGACGTGGTGTCGATGGTGGAGCGGGTTCTGTTCGAAACAGGAATGCCGGCCCGCCGCGTCGTCATCGAGATCACCGAATCGGTCGCGATGAACGCCAACGAGAATGTCCTTCGACGACTGCGCGCCCTCCGCGCCCTGGGGCTACGGATATCCCTCGACGACTTCGGCACCGGCTATAGCGGCTTTTCCTACCTGCGTTCGTTTCCGATCGATTCGATCAAGATCGACCGCAGCTTCGTCACCAAGCTCGGCGCCAGCGAGGCCGACGACGTCCTCATCACCGCGCTGGCCAGCGTTGCCAACGCGATGGGCCTGAGCATCGTCGCCGAAGGCATCGAGACCGAAGAGCAGATGCTGCTCGCCCGCATGGCCGGCTGCAAACTCCTGCAAGGCTATCACATCGCCCGGCCGCAGTCCTGGTCCGCGATCGAAGGCATGCTGGCCGGTGCGCCGCCGACGGAGGCCGCGGACTCGGCCGCGGCCTGAGTTCACCGCGGAGTATCGATGAGCGTTGTCATCACGCCGTCGGTCAGCCTGCCGGGCGCCACCTTCCGGATCGGGTCGTTCCCACTCGGAAAAGCCCAGGCGGCGAAGCCGACGATTGCTTCCCATAATGCTCCCACGCTCACCCAGCACGTCACTGTCATCAAAGCTTTTTAGTCGCCGTCTATTTGGTCTCCATTCTCCAGAACCGAAGGACGCAGAATGGTTACCCGAACGATTTCCACGATTGTCGCCGCGGGGCTTGCTGCCGCCAGCATGTTCGCGCCGAATGCCCCGAAGGCCGAGGAACGCCCAGCCATCGTCGTCGCCGTCGCCGACAATCCGCCGACCCTCGAGCCCGGCAAGGAGATGTCGAACGTCGGCACCCGCGTCGTCTATTCCGTCTTCGATACGCTGATCCGGCGCGACTTCCTGTCGTCCGACGATGCGGGAGGCGCCAAGCTGGTTCCGTCGCTGGCGGCCAGTTGGAAGCGCATTGACGACCGCACGCTGGAAGTCAAACTGCGCGACGACGTCACCTTTCACAACGGCGCCAAGCTCACAGCCGACGACATCGTCTTCACCTTTTCTCCCGAGCGTCTGACCGGCCCAAAATCCCCGCTGCCGCAGGGTCGCGCCTATTTCGGCGTACTCGAAAAGGTCGAGGCGATCGATCCGCTGTCGGTCCGCTTCACGACGAAAGCTCCCGATCCGCTGCTTGAGCAGCGGCTCGCCTCCTGGGCATCGTGGATCGTCAACAAGAAGGACTGGCTGGAGAAGGCGAAGGGCGAGGCGTTTGCCCGCTTCCCGATCGGGACCGGCCCCTACAAGCTGGATGAATACAGGGCTGACGAATATATCCGTTTCACCGCGTTCGACGACTATTTCGGCGGCAAGCCCACAGCGGCCTCCGTCACCTTCCGCAAGGTGCCCGAGCCTGCGGCGCGCGTCGCGGGTCTCGTCAGCGGCGAGTTCGACATCGTCACCAATGTCGCTCCCGATCAGATTGCCCAGATCAACTCTTATGATGACATCGAGACGCGCAGTGTCGTTCTCGCGAACTCGCATGTCCTCGTCTACAACACCGACCATCCGGTCTTGAAGGACAAGCGTGTCCGCCAGGCCCTCAATCTCGCCATCGACCGCAAGTTGCTGGTTGACGCCCTCTGGGACGGCAAGGCTGTGGTTCCGAACGGCCATCAGTATCCGGAATACGGCGACATGTACCAGGCCGACCGGCCGGGCTTTGCCTACGATCCGGAAAAAGCCCGTCAGCTTCTCGAGGAGGCTGGCTACAACGGCGAGACGATCGTCTACAGCACCGAACCGAACTACTACCTCAATGCGCTTCCGGCAGCCCAGGCGATCCTGGAAATGTGGAAAGCGGTCGGGATCAATGCGGAGCTCAACGTCGCCGAGGATATCGACAACCTGCCCAACGACGATCTGATGGTACGCAACTGGTCGAACTCGACCCGTTATCCGGACCCGGTGGGTGCGCTCTGGAATAGCTGGGGATCCTACGGCTCGGCACAGAAGACCTGGCAGAGCTGGGCTCCGGAGGAGTTCAACAAGATCGGACGCGAACTCGAAACGACGAGCGAGCACGCGAAACGCTTCACCCTCGCCAAGCAGTTGATGGACAGCTGGGAAGACGACGCGCCCGGCACAATCCTGTACCAGCCACTGGAAACCTACGGGGTGCGCAAGTCGCTGAAATGGCAGCCCTACACGTTCTACTACATGGATCTTCGGCCCTATAATCTGGTCGACGAGGCGAGCGCCGCGCGTGCGACCCAGTGAGCACGGGAGGGGGGGGGGGCCCCCGGGGGCCCGGGGGGGCGGGGGCGCCGGCGGCGCTCCCTCCCCCGATCTCCGTTCCGACGCTGGCCAAAAGACCGTTCTGCGCGTCTCCGGCCTGACGGTCGGAACGGACAATGTCGATCTGGTGATCGACGTGTCGTTCAGCATCGAACGGGGCGAGACCCTGTGCCTCGTCGGCGAGAGCGGCTGCGGCAAAAGTGTCACCTGCCTGGCGGCGATGGGTTTGCATTCGGAACCGGTTCGCCGCAAGGCGGGGTCCGTCGCTCTCTTCGACGAGACGCTCAGCGAGATGACCGAGCGCCAACTCGCCCCTATTCGTGGGCGCGATGTCGCGATGATCTTCCAGGATCCGGCGGCGTCTCTCAATCCGGTCCAGCGCGTCGGCCGGCAGGTGGCCGAAGTGCTGGTGGTCCATCGCTCGCTTTCCTGGCGCGCCGCGCACGAGCAGGCGATCGCCCTGCTCGGCGAGGTCGGAATTCTCCATCCGGCCGACCGGGCGGACGCCTATCCCCATCAGCTTTCCGGCGGCATGTGTCAGCGGGTGATGATCGCGATGGCGCTTGCCTGCCGGCCGAAGCTGATCATCGCAGACGAAGCGACAACCGCGCTCGACGTTACGACCCAGGCCCAAATCCTTCGCTTGATGAGGACGCTGCAGCGGGAGACAGGAACGGCAATGATCTTCGTCACCCACGACCTCAGCGTGGTGGCCGAGATCGCCGATCGGGTCGCCGTCATGTATTCGGGACGTATCGTCGAAAGCGCCTCCGCCGACGAGCTCTTCGACCATCCCGCTCATCCCTACACGCGCGGCCTGATGGATTGCCGGCTCGACGCGCATGCGCCCGTAGCCGACCGGCTGCGCGCCATCGAGGGCACCGTGCCCGGCCCGGCGGCGCGGCCAGCCGGCTGCGCGTTTCGCACCCGCTGCTCCAAGGCCAGGGCGGTCTGCGCCGAGACGCCGCAACTGCGCTGGCGCGCCGGGTCACAGGCCGTCGCATGCCATTTCCCCGAGTCACTCCAGTGAACACGCCTGAGTCGCTTGCGGTGAATCAAGTCGTTCGGATTTACGGTCGCGAGCCGGGCTGGTTGCGGCCCGGCAACCAGCTTCGCGCCGTCGACGACGTATCGTTCAGCCTGCGGCCACGAGAGACGCTCGGCGTCGTCGGAGAAAGCGGAAGCGGCAAGTCTACCCTGGGGCGGATCGCCGCCGGCATCGAGGCGCCGAATGCCGGAACTGTCCGCTTCCGGGGCCAGCCCTATGCCCCGATCGGTTCGCGCAAATGGCGCCACCAACGCCGGGCTGTCCAGGTCATCTTTCAAAATCCGTCACGGGCGCTTGATCCGCGCCTGGCGATCGGAGTCCAGATTCACCAAGCGATGTCCGCGCATCGGCTGTTCGACGAAGCGGGCAGAAAAAGACGGGTCGAGGAAATGCTCGCCCTGGTCGGCCTACCTGGGCTCGCCCATCGCTATCCCCATCAGTTGTCGGGAGGGCAGTTGCAGCGGAGTGTCATCGCGAGGGCTTTGGTGCTGGAACCCGAGATCGTCGTTTGCGACGAGGCGGTCAGCGCTCTCGACGTCTCCGTGCAGGCCCAGATCATCAACCTCTTGAAGGATCTGCAGGCCGCCCTCGGCCTCGCCTATCTATTCATCTCGCACGATCTCGGCGTGGTGCGGAATGTCAGCCACCGGATCGCCGTCATGCAGCGGGGCCGCGTGGTGGAAATGGGAGAAGCGGGCGCGGTCTTCGCGTCCCCCCAACATCCATATACCCGTGCGCTTCTCGCCGCGATGCCGGCCGCCTCGCCCGCCGAACGCCGCATCCGCGACGCCGCGTCGGCCGTCCGCGCCAATTCCAGCGCAGCGGAGAACCCACTGTGACCGCATCCGCCAGACCGCTGCTTGTCGCCCATCGCGGCTATTCCGCCATCTATCGAGAAAACTCGCCGGAGGCTTGGCGAAAGGCTGCGGAAGCCGGTGCCGACGTCGTCGAAGCTGACGTCCGCTTCACGGCAGACGGCGTCGCGGTATGCTGTCACGACAGCGATCTGTCGCGTCTGACCGGGCGGCCGGCGGCAATCGCCGAGACGGATGCGGCAATCCTGGCCACCATCGAGGCCGACGGGATGCCCGCGGCGCCAACCCTCGAAGCTCTCTTTGCCGAACTTCCGGCCGACAAGGCCGTCTTGCTCGACGTCAAGGACGAACGCCCGCAGGCGATCGACCGCCTTCTCGCAATCCTGGCGACGTTCGCGTCCGCCCCTATCTTTCTCGGTCTTCACAGGATCGAGACGCTTCGTAGGGTTCGGCGGCATTCCGACCAGCCGGTGGTCGGTCTGATCGACAACTCCCGGGACGCGGACGCGTTCTTCGAGGCCGGCGGCGACATCCTGCGGCTGTGGGAAGCCGATGCTCTCCCCGGCGTCATCGAGACCGCGGCGAAGCGGGCGCATCCGATCTGGGTGACAACCGGCCATCGCGACACCGGTCGACGGGTCGGCGACTTCGACGCCGACGTTCTGCGCCGCTTGGCCGGCGAAGGTGTAGCGGCCTTTCTCGTCAATGATCCCCTCGCCGCCCGCGCGGCAATCTCTGCGATATCCAGGAGCCCCGCATGAACCACGGCAGCACGCTCATCGTCTGTTTCGACGGTTTGCGCCGCGATCGGACGACGCCGGACCGGATGCCCAACCTCCATCGTTTCATGGCGGAGGGCGTCGACATGGTGAACAGCCGCAGCGTTTTCCCAAGCGAGACGCGGGTCGCCGTCTCCAGCGTGGTGACCGGGTCTTCCCCCGGTTCTCACGGTCTGGTGGCTAACCAGTTCTTTCATCGTGAAGTGGCTGGCGACGCTCTGTTCCGCACCGCCCGTCACCAGGACCTCCAACGGGCCGACGCTCGCGGCGTGCTGATCGACCGCGAGAGCCTCGGCGAGCGCCTGGCTCGCGCCGGCCGGCGCTATGCCGTCGTCAGCACCGCCTCGCCCGGCGCCACCTGGATGATGAACCATCGCGCCGCCACGCTCGGCCAGCCGGTCTTCTCCGTCTACTCCGGCGTCGGGTCCGACGCGATCGCCGATTCGGCCTCCGCCCGCTTCGGTCCGGTGCCGGAAGCCGCAACCCCCAACACGCCTCGCATCGACTATGCCTGCCGTGTCTTGACGGAGCTGATCTATCCGGACTATCGGCCCGATCTCGCTTTGCTCTGGTTCTCCGATCCCGATATCACCGCGCATGGTTTCGGGGTCGACGCCGTGCAGACCGTCGCCGCCCAGCGCGGTTGCGACGACGCCTTCGCGCGTCTTCTATCGTGGTGGCGGCGCGGCGACGGACCGCAGAACATTCTGGTCATGTCGGATCACGGCCAGATCACAGGGGAGCGCCAGATCGACCTGGCATCCGCTCTCCCGGGGCATGAGGGGGAACTGGCCCCAGGATATTTTTCCAGCCTGCATCTGCGTGACGCCGGCCCGGCCGCGATCGCCAGCTCGGTGGAAATGCTCGCGCAACAGCCCTTTATCGGGCTGATCTTCGCCACCATTCCGGGCGACCCGGCGGCGAGCGTTCCCGGCGCCCTTCCGGCGTCGCTGTTGGGCGGCGGGCATCCCCGCGCGGCGCCCGTCAGCTTCACGCTGAAAGCGACGGCCGGTGCCGGGGGGATGGAATCCTGCCTGTTTACCAGTGGCATAAAGCCTGGCGGGGGCATGCATGGCGGCCTTGCCCGCCGCGAATTGTCCACCGTTCTGGCCGCGTTCGGCCCGGCCTTTCGCGCGAAGAGCCGATCGCCGATCCCCTGTTGGCTTCCGGACCTCGCGCCGACGCTCCTGACGGTGCTCGGCCTGTCGAGCGAGGGAATGGACGGGCGCGTCCTCGCCGAAACGCTGGCGGGCGATGCGGGCGGCCCGCCCGACGTATCCCGCCGCGCATTGCAGGCAACCATCGGAACACACAGCCAGGGCGTCGAGCAATGGCTGGTCGACGGGAAGGCGATCACCGATTTCGGTTGGTCGGCCACGGCAGATGAAACGCCGACATGAGCATTCGATTCATTCTCGCCAAACTGCTGCGCGGTCTCGTCACACTCTTGCTCGCGGTAACCTTCGTGTTCGTGGTCCTTCGGCTGTCCGGCGATCCCGTCACCCAGATGTTGCCGGACGACGTGCCTGCTTCCGTCATCGCCGAATATCGGCGGATGTGGGGTCTCGACCGCCCGCTTCCGGAGCAATACCTACGCTACGTGCTCGCTCTGCTGCAGGGCGATTTCGGCTTTTCGTTCCGCGACAACCGTCCCGCCTTGGATGTGGTGATGGAGCGGGTCCCGGAAACCATGCGCCTCGGCTTTGCGGCATTCGCGATCACCGTGATCATGGGCATGGCGGCGGGCATCCTCGCCGCCCTTCGGCGCGGCACCGGCACCGATCACGCGACGATGGGCTTCACGATCCTGGCGCACAGCATGCCGAACTTCTTTCTCGGAATTCTGCTCATCCTGCTGTTTGCCATGAGCCTTCGCGTCTTGCCAAGTTCCGGCAACGCGACATGGTGGCACCTGATCATGCCGGCTGTCACACTCGGCGCCAGCCATGCCGCGTCGGTGGCGCGGTTTACCCGATCTTCGCTTCTGGAAGTGCTCCATCAGCCCTTCATGCGGACCGCCCGTGCCAAGGGGCTGACGCTGCAGCGCCGCGTCGCGATACATGCCCTGCCCAACGCGGCGATTCCGGTCGTCACCGTGCTCGGCCTGCGACTGGGCGGACTCATCGGCGGCGCGGTGGTCGTCGAATCGGTCTTCGCCTGGCCCGGAATCGGCCTGCTCCTGGTCAACGCGGTCGGCCAGCGCGATCTGGCGGTCGTCCAGGCGATCGTTCTGTTGATCGCGCTGACCATGGTGATCATCAATTTTCTGGTCGATATCACCTACGGCTGGCTCGATCCGCGGATCGAAGGCATGCAAGGAAGGGCGACGCGATGACTGTGGCGACCCCATCCGAAACGGTCACCCAGAATGCGCCAAGCCGCCCTCGGTTTCCGCGACGCCGTGGCGTGCCGATGGCCATCTGTCTTAGCGCCGTCTGGCTTGTGCTGATCTTCGTCGTCGCGCTCGGCGCCGACGTCATCGCGCCATTCGGCTATGTCGACCAGAGCCTTCTCAACCGCCTGAAGCCGCCGGCCTTCCTCGGCGGCGATCCAGCCCATTTTCTTGGCACGGACGGATTGGGCCGCGATGTCCTCAGCCGGCTGATCTACGCGATACGCACGAGCGTCCTGATCGCCTTCTTCGGTACGCTGATCGGCGCGAGCGTCGGGACGCTCATCGGCTTTCTCGCGGCGCATTTTCGCGGATGGGTCGAGGACGCGGTCATGGTGCTGGTCGACTTCCAGGCCAGCATGCCCTTCCTGATCATCGCGCTCGCCGTTCTGGCCTTTCTCGGCAACAGCTTCTGGCTGTTCCTCGTAGTCGTCGGCCTCTATGGCTGGGAAACTTATGCGCGCCTTGCCCGCAGCCTGGTGCTCCAGGCGAATGTCCAGGGATATGCCTTCGCGATCCGCACGCTCGGGGTTCACCCGGTCCATATCTATGTTCGCCATGTCCTGCCGAACATCCTCAGCATCCTGGTCGTCCAGGTGACGCTGAATTTCCCGGAACTCATCCTGCTCGAGACGTCGCTGAGCTTTCTCGGGCTCGGCGTTCAGCCACCGCAGACCAGCCTCGGCCTGATGCTGGGGGAAGGGCGAAACTATCTGGCCACGGCATGGTGGATGGGCATTCCCGCCGGCATCGTGATCTTTCTGACCACGCTGTCGGTCAGCCTCGTCGGCGACTGGCTGCGCGACCGGCTCGATCCGACTCTCCAGGTGGCGGATAGCTGATTTATCACGGATTTTCAGTCTGCCGGGTATCGATCCCCTCTGCTCGAACGCCGCTTTCGACATGGACCGCAAGCGGGCACTCCCTTCCGAAAAAGCGCCCTCGCCGCTTAAACCCGCTTGACGGACAACACGTCGAATGTCCGGGCGATGGTGGCCACCGAGCGGTCGTAATCGGCGAGCGCGAGGGCGGCGATCAGAGCGTCGATGATCGCCAGCTGGGCGATCCGGCTGGTCATGGCTTCGGTGCGGAACTCGGTCTCGCGGGCCAGCGTGTGCAGCACGATATCGGCATGGGCGAGCAGCGGCGACTTGCCGAAATTCGTTACGCAGATGGTGGTCGCGCCGGCTTCCTTCGCCAGCCGGGTCGCGGTCAGGGTCTCCACCGTGCTGCCTGAATGCGAGATGGTAATCACCGCCGTCGCGGGATCGCACAGGGAGGCGGTAATCGCCTGAACATGACTATCGACACTGGCGTGCGAGGGAATCCCGATGCGAAGGAGGCGGTAGTTCGCGTCCTCCGCCACAGTCGCCGCGCTGCCGATACCGAACACCTCAACGCGCTTCGCCGCACGGATCGCGTCCACCGCCGCCTGCATCGCTCCGACGTCGAGCGCCCTCTGCGTATCCTGCAGCGCCTGAAGATCCGACTTGAAGACCTTGTCGATAACGGTCGCGAGCCTGTCGCCGCGCGAGAGATCCTCATGGATGAACTGAACCGGCTGAACGAGCTCGCGCGCTAGTGCGATCTTGACCTGCTGGAAACCCCGCGCGCCGATCTGCTGGCAGAGCCCGACCACGCTGCCCTCGCTGGCGGCTGTGCCTTCCGCGACCTCGGTCACCGACATGTGGATGACGTCGGCCGCGTTTGCGCGGATGAAATCGGCAATGCGGCCGGCCGTGGGAGGCAGGCTGGCCCGGATCGCGGCGAGACGATCGAGCACGCCGCCGAACGCCTCGCTCCGACCGGCAGGGCTTTTCTCCGCGTGCTTGCGCGCTGCATCGCTCATTCAGGCCGTCTCCTGCATATTCAGGAAGAGAGCGGGTCCGAGGTCGCCCGGCCGAACCCGCAGGAACCGCATTCCCAAACGCCGCGCTCCGGCGCCATCGGTCGCCGGGTTGTCGCCGATCATCAGCGCCTTCGTCGGCGCCACGCCGAGCCGCTCGCAGCCGAGCCTGAACAATAGCGATTCGGGTTTGCCGACGACATGGTAGTCGTCGCGGCCGGCGCAGGCCAGTATCGCGGCGGCGAGCGCGCCGGCTTCGGGAACCGGTTGGCCATCAGGACCCCGGTGGCTGCCGTCGGGACAGGCCACGTAGAGCTCGGCGCCGCTGGATACCGCAGTCGCGGCGGACGCCAGCTTGCGGTAGGAAAAGCGCGTGTCCCGCCCGACCAGGACGACGTCGCAGCGCTCCGTGGCCGGACGGAGCCCCCGCTTTCGGGCGTAACGGTGCAGGGCCCGGCTCCCGAGAAGCAACACCCGCGCCCCCGGACAGTCCCGCGCCACGCGGTCCACCGCCGCGGTGCCCGCGAGCACGATATGCTCCGGCCCGACCGGCAGGCCGATCCGACGCAGCCGCCGCGACAGGTCCCCTGGCGTGTGCTCGGCATTGTTCGAGACGATCGCGAATTGCCCTTCGAGCCGGTCCAGAAGCCAGGCCGCGCCGGGCAACGCCACGCCGCCGGTCACCAAAGTTCCATCGAGATCCAGCAGATAGCCTTCAAGCCCCTCAACCATTGGCGACACGGCAAACCCTTTTCCATTGGTTCCAAGGCAAAGATGTATTGATGAAATCTCAGTGTCAATATGAAATCTCATTGAGATAGCTTCATCTACCTGTCACAGAACGTCTCTAGGACTCCGATCGAACCTTTCGAAACCGGAGCCCCGCCGTGCTTGGATATGCCCTGACGCGCATCGTTCGAATGGCGATCACGATCCTTGTCATCGTCACCGGCGTGTTCTTCGCGACCCGCCTGTCGGGCAACGCCGTCGACTTCATCGCCGGGGAGGGTCTGGGGGCCGACGACCGGGCGAAGTTGATCGCATATTACGGCCTCGATTCCTCGCTCTGGGAGCAATACCGGCGCTATCTCTACTCCTTCGCGGACGGCAATTTCGGCATCTCCTTCATCGAGCGCCGGCCGGTCTCGACAATCGTCATGGAGCGCATCGGCCCCTCGCTGCAGCTCCTGTTCGGCGCCATCGCGCTCACCCTGATCGTGGCGGTGCCGGCGGGCATCGTCGCGGCGATCCACCGCAAGTCCTGGATCGGCTCCGCGGTGACGAGCATGGCCTTCCTCGGCTATGCAATCCCCAACTTCATCCTCGCCATCCTGCTGATCCTGACGCTGAGCTTCTGGCTCGGCTGGTTGCCGAGTTCAGGCTCGGGCACATGGGCGCATTTCGTGATGCCGTTGATCGTGCTCTCCGCCGCCCTGATCGCGAGCCTTACCCGATTCACCCGCAACGCCATGCTCGACGTCCTGAGCCAGGATTATCTGCGCACCGCCCGCGCCAAAGGCTTGCCCGAGCGCACGGTGATCTTCAAGCACGCGCTGCGCAACGCGCTCATCACCATCTTGTCGGTGCTCGGCCTCCAGATCGCCGGGCTCGCCGCCGCCGGCAACGTCGTCGTGGAGTCGATCTTCGACTGGCACGGCATCGGCGAGATGCTGGTTAGCGCGGCGCTGCGCCGCGACTACCCGGTGCTCCAGTTCGGCGTTCTTTCCGTCGCCGTCGCCGTCATCCTGATCAACACGATCGTCGACATGGCCTATGCCGCCGCCGACCCGCGGGTCCGGCTATCCAATGCATGAACGGGAGGCGACGATGACGCAGACCTTCGTTGAGATCGGGCGCACCATGGACAAGGGCTCGCGCCGCACGCGGATGGCCGGGGCCGTCGGCGATCTGTGGGACGACACCAACTGGATCGTCCGGATTGCGGCGCTGCTGGGTCTCGTCCTGCTTGTCCTGGCGATCTTCGCGCCTGTGCTGGCGCCTTACGATCCCGTCGCCCAGAGCCTTCTATCCAGGCTCGGGCCACCGCTCGGCTTCGAGGGTGCCAAGGCGGGACACTGGCTCGGGACCGACGAACTGGGTCGCGACGTCCTCTCGCGCTCGCTCTATGGTCTGCGGCTTACCCTCGGCGTGGCGTTCCTGGGCGCGGTGATCGGCATGCTCATCGGCGGCACGCTCGGCCTGGCTGCTGGTCTTCTTCGCGGCTTCGTCGACGACCTCGTCATGGGGCTGGTCGACATCCAGATCGCGGTGCCGTTCACGCTGATCGCGCTGTTGGCCGTCGCGATCCTGGGCGGCGACCTGCAGGTGCTCGTTGTGGTACTCGGAATCGCCTATTGGGAACAATATGCGCGCATCACCCGCGGCGAGGTGCTGAGGCTGCGGGAGATGCCTTTTATCGAAGCCGCCCAGGCCTCGGGAGCCAGCGGCACGCGCATCGCTCTCAAGCACGTGCTGCCGAACCTGATGTCCCCGCTGGTGGTGATCTTTACCGTCAACATCTCCAACATCGTCCTGCTGGAATCGACCCTGTCCTTTCTGGGGCTGGGGCTGCGGCCACCGACGGCAACCCTCGGCTCCATGGTCGGCATGGGACGTGACTACATGCCGAGCGCGCCGTGGATCGTCGCAATCCCGGCCATCCTGATCCTGCTCATCACCTTCGTCATCCAGATGCTGGGCGACTGGCTGCGCGATCACACAGACGTGCGCCTGCGCGACCGCTAGCCCGGCTCCGCCAACAACCAGAGGGCGGATTCAACCGCCCCGCGTATTTCGCATGGCGCTTACGCCGAAACCCCAACAACCGTCGGAGGCTTTCCCAATATGCTTCGCAACACACTCATGGCAACGGTGGCGCTGGCCGCCCTCGTGGGCGGCGCACACGCCGCCGAACTGAAGGTAGGGGCGGCAAACGTCCCCGCGACGCTCGATCCCGGCAAGGACCACTCCAATTCGGGCTCGCAATTCTACTACAACAGCTTCGATACGCTGATCGAGAAGGATCATACGACCGGCGAGCCGAAGTTCCTGCCGGGACTCGCCACCAGTTGGCAGATGGTCGACGACACGACCATGGAGTTCAAGCTTCGCCAGGACGTGACCTTCCAGAATGGCGAGGAGATGACGGCAGATGACGTGGTCTTCTCCTTCAATCGCATGTTGCAGGCTACCTTCCCGCCCTACCAGGTGCGGTCCAAGGACCGGCTGAGCAATTTCGAAAGCGCGGAGAAGATCGACGATTACACGGTGCGCGTCCACGCGCGCCGCGCCGAGCCGCTCTGGGAAACGCTCATCAACATGCAGCAGCTGATGATCGTCCCGGAGGACTACATCAAGGCGCTCTCCGGAGACCCCGCGGTCGCCGAGGACAGCGACTACGAGGCCTTCTCGCTCGCGCCCATCGGCACGGGTCCCTACAAGATCGCCGAATTCGTTCCCGAGCAGCGGCTGGTCTGGGAGCGCTATGACGGCTTCTGGGGCGATGCCGCACCGTTCGAGAAGGTGACGGTTCGCCGTATACCCGAGATGGCGACGCGGATCACCGCGCTGAAGAACGGCGAGGTCGACCTGATCACCAACCTGCCGCCAGACCAGCTCCAATTGGTCGAGTCCGACCCAGATCTGAAGGTGGAAGGCATGGTGACGCCGCTGTTCCACGTTCTCATCTACAACACCCAGAACGAGACGATGGCGAACCCGAAGCTGCGTCAGGCGCTCAACTACGCGATCGACCGCGACACGCTGAACGAAGCGCTGTGGCTGGGCAAGGCGGTCGTGCCCTCGACCCACACCATGGAGGAATTCGGGCCGCTCTACATGCCAGACCTCGAAACCTTCAAATACGATCTGGAGAAGGCCAAGACGCTATTGGCCGAGAGCGGTTACGACGGGGAGACGATCCGCATCGACACCTCGGCCAGCTACTACACGAACGGGCTCCTCGCGATGCAGGCGATCGCCGAGATGTGGAGCCAGATCGGGGTGAAAACCGAGATCAACGTCAACGATGCCTGGACCGGCGGCGACCCGACGATGAACGCCCGCAATTGGTCGAACCCGATGTATTTCGCCGATCCGTTCGGCTCGTTCGGCGTCATGTGGGCGCCGGGTGGCCCGGCCGAAGGCGAAGGCCGCTTCAAGACCGACGCGGACTATGCCGAAAAGTGGGAACGCTTCCGCTTCTCCTCGAAAGTCGAGGAGCGCCGTCAGGCCTATGGCGAGCTGATGGAGCGCATCAAGCAGGATCCACCCTTCCTGGTGCTTTACCGGCCCTATGAGAGCTGGGGCATGCGCAAGGACGTCGACTGGGCGCCGATGCCCGGTCACATCCCCTATGTGCTCGACTTCCGGGCCGGCTCGATCGGCGTCCAGAGCTGATTTTCCGACAATGTGTCCGGGCGCCGCGGTGGCGTCCGGACGGTAATCCGCGTTCTCAAGGGAGCCAGCATGGATCCGCTACGCCTCTGCCTCGTCGCCGACATTCATCACGGCGAGGATCATTTCACCAAGAAGGGCAGCCAGGCCTTACCGCTGCTCGGCGAGTTCGCCCGCTTCGCCAACGACGCCCGCCCCAGCGCCGTCATCGACCTCGGCGACCGCATCTCCGATGTCGATCGCGAGACGGACAGCCGGCTGGAGCGCGAGGTCGCCGAAGGCTTCCGGGCCGTCAACGCCCCGGTTTTCCATCTTTGCGGCAACCACGACCGCGCCTTCCTCAGTGTCGCGGAGAACGCCGAGATCCTCGGCCAGTCTCTCGCCAGCCAAACCATCGACCTGGGTGACTGGACGCTTGTTCTCTGGCGGGCCGATTCCCGCATTCACCGTCCCGGTGGGTTCGTCTTGACCGAAGCCGACCTGTTGTGGCTCGCCGCCGTGGTGCGGACCGCCAGCAAGCCCCTGGCAATCGTCAGCCATGTCCCGATCTCCGGCCATTCGCAGGCGGGCAACTACTATTTCGAGCGCAATCCCGATGCGGCGACCTATCCGGGAGGGGCCGAGCGCGCCCGGGCGATCCTCGCCACCGCCCGCGTGCCGGTCGCATGCTTTGCCGGTCATGTGCATTGGAACACCCTGACCCTGGTCGACGGCCAGCCGCATCTGACGCTCCAGTCCCTCACCGAGAGCTTCACGACCCATCCCGAGCCCGCGGGAGCCTTTGCGCTGCTCGAACTGTCGGAAACCATTCACTGGCGGGTCTTCGGCAAGGACAGCTTCGAGGTTCGCCTCGACGCCGCCGAGACTGCCCGCCGATGGATCACGCCGCTGCCGCCCTTCGACGAGCATCCCGAAGTCCGTCTACGCTCGCTGGTCCTGGCCGAGCCAGCACGATCATGATCGCGCGGCCGCTGCTCAGCGTCGAGAATCTTTCGGTCGTGTTCCGCTCGCGACGCTCGAGCGTGGCGGCGGTGCGCCATCTCTCCTTTGACATCGACCCGGGCGAAACACTGGCGATCGTCGGTGAATCTGGCTCCGGCAAGTCCGTCACCGCTCTGTCGTTGATGCGGCTGATCGAGCGCGAGGGTGGCGTGATCACGAGCGGCTCGGCGGTATTGCGCAGGCGCGGCGAGGAGCCCGTCGACCTCCTGGCGCTGGCCGATACCGAGATGCCAGCCATACGCGGCAACGCTGTCTCGATGATCTTCCAGGAACCGATGACCTCCCTCAATCCGGTACTGACCATCGGCGAGCAGATCGGCGAGGTGCTCATGTTCCATCGCAAGATGGGACGCGACGAATCCGGCCGCGCGGCCGCCGATCTGCTCGACCGCGTGCAGATGACTGACCCGAAGGGACGTCTCGCGCAGTATCCGCACGAGCTTTCGGGCGGAATGCGCCAGCGCGTGATGATCGCGATAGCGCTCGCCTGCGAGCCGCTGCTGCTGATCGCCGACGAACCCACCACGGCGCTCGACGTGACCATCCAGGCCGGCATTCTCGATCTCCTCGACCGTCTCCGGGAGGAGACGGGCATGGCTATGATCTTCATCACGCACGACATGGGCGTGGTCGCCGAGATCGCCGATCGGGTGATCGTCATGCGCCATGGCGAGCAGATCGAGGTCGGCCCCGCCGCACAAGTCCTGACCGCGCCCCGCGCCGGCTATACGCGCGCCCTGCTCGAGGCCGTGCCCCGGCTGGGCTCGGGCGCGCCTGTCTACAAGACGGTCGACCCGCGGCCGCATTCCGCACCCTCCTCCCCGGCGCGCAGTTGCGACAAGAACGAAACGGTGCTCGACATCCAGGATCTGGTGACACGGTTTCCCATCCGAAAAGGCCCGTTCCGCCGGCATGTTGCCAACGTCCACGCGGTGGAAGGCGTCAGCCTCGCCCTGAAGCGCGGTGAGACGCTCGGTCTCGTGGGCGAGTCCGGTTCCGGCAAGTCGACGATCGCCCGGTCGATCCTCAAGCTGGTGGCGCCGACGAGCGGACGCATCCTCCTCGAGGGGCGCGACGTGGTGCCACTATCGCCGCGGGCGATGCGCCCGCTGCGACGCGAAGCCCAGATGGTGTTCCAGGATCCGTATGCGAGCCTCAATCCCCGCCTGAACGTGAACGAGCTCGTCACCGAGCCCCTCGTCATCCACGAGATGATGTCGGCCACCGAACGGCGGCAAGCGGCGGCCGAGCTCCTCCGCCGGGTGGGCCTGTCGCCGGATCATCTCGACCGTCATCCCCACCAGTTTTCCGGCGGCCAGCGCCAGCGTCTGTGCATCGCCCGGGCGTTGGCCTGCAGACCGCGACTGATCATCGCGGACGAGCCAGTCTCCGCGCTCGACGTCTCCGTCCAGGCGCAGGTGCTCGACCTCATGCGCGAACTGCAATCGGAACTCGCCATCGCCTATCTCTTCATCTCCCACGATCTCGGCGTGATCGAGCAGATGAGCCATCGCATAGCGGTTCTCGACCGTGGCAGGATCGTCGAGACCGGTCCCACAAACGCAGTCCTGGCCGATCCCGGTCACGCCTATACGCGCGCGCTTCTGGCGTCGGTTCCCTCCATCGACGGCGGCCGGCGGAAAGCCGGGCGCCTCGCCGATCTTCGCGAACGCGAGAGCCCGATCAATGTCGTGGGTTATCGACCGCCACCGCAAGACTTCGAGGAAATTGGGGTGGGGCACTTCGTCGCTTTGAGGTGATAGCCGTGGCTACCGAACGCGTCGTGATGCGCGATATTCCGCTTTCAATTATTCAACCATGCTTGTATGATTGTATAATGATCGATCCCGTTTCTGCTCTTTCCGCCCTTGCCCAGGAGGACCGCCTCTCCGCCTTCCGGCTGCTGGTGAAGCAAGGCCCGCCGGGCCTGCCGTCCGGTGAGATCGCGGAGTTGCTGGCGATCGCGCCCAGCCGGATGAGCTTCCATCTCGCGACGCTGGAACGCGCCGGATTGCTGACGTCGTGGCGTGCCGGGCGAAGGATTTTCTACGCGGCGAGCTATCAGACGATGCGCCAGCTGCTCGCCTTTCTGGTCGCCGATTGCTGCGACGGCCAGCCGGAAATCTGTGGCGACCTGACGCGCCTCGCAGCGGCATGTGAACCGGAGCCGACGGAATGAACCGCACCGAACCCTTCAACATTCTCTTTCTCTGCTCGGGAAACTCCGCCCGCTCGATCCTGGCGGAAGCGATCGTCAACCACGAGGGCGGCGGGCGTTTTCGCGGCTACTCGGCCGGATCCTTTCCGAAGGGCGAGGTGCATCCGTTCACGCTCGATCTCCTCGGGAGGCTCGGCTTTTCGACGAAGGAGCTTCGCTCGAAGTCATGGGACGAGTTCGCCGGTCCGAGGGCCGTGGAGTTCGACTTCATTTTCACCGTGTGCGACGACGCCGCCGAAGAAAGCTGTCCGGTCTGGCCGGGCCACCCGATGAGCGCCCACTGGGGCGTGCCCGATCCCGCGGCAGCGACCGGGACGGAGGCCGAACGGCGGCTTGCCTTCGCCGAGGCGTTCCGGATGCTCGGCAACCGCATCCGCATCTTCATGAGCCTGCCGGTTAACAGCCTCGACCGCGCAGCCCTCCAGACCCGCATGAATGCCATCGGTCGAACGAAGGACGAACCCGCGGACGCCACACCGTGAGCGAGTGGAGCGTGTCCCGGCGCCTGGCGGCGGAAGCGTTCGGCACGGCCATGCTCGTGGCGGCCGTGATCGGCTCCGGGATCATGGCGGAGAGGCTGACGGGCGACGGAGCCCTCACGCTTCTTGGCAATACGATCCCGACCGGCGCGATCCTCGTCTGCCTGATCACCGTGCTCGGGCCGATCTCCGGCGCGCATTTCAATCCCGCCGTCACCCTGGCATTCTGGATGCGGCGTTCGATCGGCCTATCCCTCGCCGCCCCCTATGTCGCCGCCCAGATCGCCGGCGGCCTCATCGGCATGATCGCCGCGCATCTGATGTTCGAGTTGCCTCCGCTGCAGGCCTCGCTAACCGCGCGCACCGGCGCGGGGCAGTGGTGGGCCGAAATCGTCGCGACCTTCGGTCTGGTCGGCATGATCCTCGGCGGCGTCCGCTTCAACGCGCCGGCCATCCCCTGGCTGGTCGGGCTGTACATAACCGCCGCCTACTGGTTCACCGCCTCGACCTCCTTCGCCAATCCGGCCGTGGCCATTGCTCGCGCCTTCACCGACACCTTTTCCGGCATCCAGCCGCTCGACGTGCCGGGCTTCGTCGTCGCGGAACTGGTCGGCGCGATGCTGGCGGTCTGGTTCTTCGGATGGCTGCTATATCCGCCCCCCCGCCCGCTCCGCGCGGCGATGCGCCAATCCCGATCCTGAACCGAACGAACACGAGGGTCGCATGACCATCACCATCTTCCACAACCCCGCCTGCGGCACCTCGCGCAATACGCTTGCCATGATCCGGCAATCGGGCGAGACGCCGGAGGTGATCGAATATCTGAAGACATCGCCAAATCGCGAGCGGCTGGTCGAGCTTCTGGGCGTCATGGGCATGACGCCGCGGGACCTCCTGAGAAAGAAGGGCACGCCCTATGCGGAACTCGGCCTCTACGATCCCTCGCTGTCCGACGCGCAACTCATCGAGGCGATGCTAGCCCATCCGATCCTGATCAACCGGCCGATCGTTGCGAGTGACAAGGGAACGAAGCTCTGCCGCCCGTCCGAAACCGTTCTCGATCTCCTGCCCCATCCAGACATCGGCCCTTTCACCAAGGACGACGGCGAGGTCGTGATCGACGCCGAGGGTCGGCGCGTTGTCTGATACCGTGATCCGCAGCCTCGACGACCTGCCGAACATCGATCCAGACCAACTCAGGGCGATCGATACGGCGCACCTCGCGGGACCGAACGCGCCGCGCCATCCGCCACGCATTCTTCTGCTCTACGGCTCGTTGCGCGCCCGCTCCTATTCGCGCTTCGTCGCCGAGGAATCCGGCCGCCTGCTGCGCTGGTTCGGTTGCGAAACCCGGTTCTTCGATCCAGCCGGCCTGCCGCTTCCCGACAGTGTCGAACCCGATCATCCCAAGGTGAAGGAGCTTCGGGACCTCGCCATCTGGGCCGAGGGGATGGTCTGGTCGAGCCCGGAACGGCATGGCGCGATGACCGGCGTGATGAAAGCGCAGATCGACTGGCTGCCACTGTCGCTCGGCGGCCTCCGCCCGACCCAGGGCAAGACGCTGGCGCTAATGCAGGTCTCGGGCGGCTCACAGAGCTTCAACGCGGTCAACCAGATGCGGATTCTCGGGCGCTGGATGCGGATGGTGACGATTCCCAACCAGTCCTCTGTGCCGAAGGCCTTCGACCAGTTCGACGAGGCGGGCCGAATGCGACCGTCGCCCAATTACGACCGAATCGTCGACGTGACCGAGGAGCTGGTGAAGTTTACCCACACGGTGCGAGCGCGCTCCACCTATCTGACGGATCGCTACTCCGAGCGTGTCGAGAGTGCCGAAGCCGCGTCGATGCGGGTCAATCAACGCTCGCTCTGACACGGCCTCACTCGATGACCGCCGCCGGAACATCGGCCCACTGTCATCGGGACGATACATTCAATCCCTATGGCCGCTCCTCGAAGAGTAAGAGCGGACAGACGGGGATCTGGATTCATTGCAGTATCATAGCGCCGAGACAATCGCCGCCGATTCCGATAGCAGCCTCAGCGGCCGTCGCCGCGCCATGGAAGCCTTCGCGGCGGCCGACCCGTCCGAGTTGGCGGAAGTCTGGCGCGACGTCGCCGGCGACACGCCAGCAACGGCGCTGCGCGCGCCGGAAGCCGGGTTGGTCATGCTGCGCGGCCGGATCGGCGGCGGCGGCGCCCCCTTCAATCTCGGTGAGGCGAGCGTCGCCCGGGCCAGCGTCCGTCTTGTGTCCGGTGAAGTCGGCCACGCAATGGTGCTCGGCCGCGACACCGATCATGCGCGGCTGGCCGCGCTCTTCGACGCCGGCTGGCAGCGCGCCGACTGGCGCGCTGCGATCGAGGCCGGGGTGGTGGAACCGACCTTGCGTCGCAAAGTCGAGGCCGATCGCAAATCCGCCGAGGAGACCGAGGCGACCCGCGTCGATTTCTTCACCATGGTTCGGGGAGACGATTGATGTACCAGGACAGGACGGCCGGCGACGGAGCGGGTCTGGAGGGCGGCTTCGTCGATCCCGTCTTCGACGCACAGGCCGCTTTCGCCCGCGTCATGGACGCCTTCGCGCGCCCCGGCAGGATCATCGATCTCGGCGGCCGAACGCGCCCGCCCTCCCCCGTGCCTCCGGCGGCCGGCGCCTTCCTCGCGACCCTCGCTGACGCCGACACACCGGTCTGGCTCGACGCGGCGGCGCGTAACGACGCGATCGCCGCCTGGCTTTCCTTCCACACCGGTGCGGTGGTCGTCGACGAGATGTGCGAAGCGCGCTTCGCCCTTGTCTGCGACCCGGCGACGATGCCACCGTTGGACGAGTTCGCGCTCGGGACCGACGCCTATCCTGATCGTTCGACCACCTTAATCCTGTCGCTCGAATGTCTGCGCTCGGGGCCGGCGCTTCGCCTGCGCGGCCCTGGAATCGAGACTGAGGCGGAAGCTGCGCCGAAGGGACTGCCGGCCGCCTTCCTCGGCCAATGGGCGGCGAATGGGCGGCTTTATCCCCGCGGCATCGACATCCTGATGGTCGCCGCCGATGAGGCATGCGCCCTGCCGCGCACCACCAAGATCGAGGAGCGCTGAGCCATGTATGTCGCCGTCAAGGGTGGCGAAGCCGCGATCGGCAACGCCCATCGCCTGCTCGCCGACCGCCGCCGGGGCGACCGGAGCGTTCCCGCGCTGACGCTCGAGCAGATTGCCGGACAGCTTGCGCTCGCCGTCGACCGGGCAATGGCGGAAGGCTCGCTCTACGATCCGGACCTGGCCGCAATGGCGATCCGCCAGTCGCGCGGCGATCTGATCGAGGCGATCTTCCTGATCCGCGCCTACCGCACCACGCTGCCGCGCTTCGGCGCATCGCGGCCGGTCGACACCGGCGCCATGCGGATCGAGCGGCGAATCTCGGCGACCTACAAGGACATGCCGGGCGGCCAGCTGCTGGGGCCGACCTTCGACTATACCCATCGGCTGATCGATCCCGCGATGGCAACGGACGAGCCGGTGGCGTCGGGAAAGCGCCGTGCCCGCAGCGACGATCCCTGTCCGCGGGTCACGGACATTCTCGGCCGCGACGGGTTGATCGAGCCCGATGGCGAATTGCCGGTGGACGAGCCGGGCGATCTCACCCGCGAGCCGATGGAGTTTCCCGCCGGCCGCGATCTGCGGCTGCAGGCCCTTTCACGCGGCGACGAAGGCTTTCTCCTCTCGCTCGCCTATTCCACTCAGCGTGGCTACGCCCGCTCGCATCCCTTCGTCGGCGAAATCCGGATCGGTCTCGTCGACGTCGAGGTCGAGATGCCGGAAGTCGGCTTTGCCGTCACCATCGGCCGGGTGCGCCTAACCGAGTGCCAGATGGTGAACCAGTTCCAGGGATCGTCAAAGGAGCCGCCGCAATTCACCCGCGGCTACGGCCTCGTCTTCGGCCAGTCGGAGCGCAAGGCGATGGCGATGAGCCTCGTCGACCGGGCGCTGCGCGCCGACGAGTTCGGCGAGGAGCGCACGGCGCCTGCCCAGGACGAGGAATTCGTCATTGCCCATTCCGACAATATCCAGGCAACGGGCTTCGTCGAACACCTGAAGCTGCCGCATTACGTCGATTTCCAGGCCGAACTCGACCTCGTCCGGCGCATGCGCCGCGAGCAGGCAAGCGCGGGCGACAGCCAAGAGGCGCGGTCGATCAACTGCGATGCAGCCGAATGACGACCGCGATACCCACCTACAATTTCGCCTATCTGGACGAACAGACGAAGCGGATGATCCGCCGTGCGATCCTCAAGGCCATCGCTATCCCCGGCTATCAGGTGCCATTCGCCTCGCGCGAGATGCCGATGCCCTATGGCTGGGGCACCGGCGGCGTCCAGGTCACCGCCTCGATCCTCGGCCCCGACGACATTCTCAAGGTCATCGACCAGGGAGCGGACGACACCACCAACGCGGTGTCGATCCGCTCCTTCTTCGAAAAGACCGCCGGCATCGCGACGACTACGAAGACCACCGAGGCAACGGTCATCCAGACCCGCCACCGTATTCCGGAAACGGCGCTTACCGCTGGGCAGACCCTCGTCTTCCAGGTGCCGATCCCCGAGCCGCTGCGCTTCCTGGAACCGCGCGAGACCGAGACAAGGGTGATGCACGCGCTGGAGGAATACGGGCTGATGCACGTCAAGCTCTACGAGGACATCGCCCGGCACGGCCATATCGCGACGACCTACGCCTACCCGGTGAAGGTCGAGGGTCGCTACGTGATGGACCCGTCGCCGATCCCGAAATTCGACAATCCGAAGCTGCACCGCTCGCCGGCACTGCAGCTGTTCGGGGCCGGGCGCGAGAAGCGAATCTACGCGCTGCCGCCCTTCTCCGACGTCGTCAGCCTCGATTTCGAGGATCATCCGTTCCGGGTCCAGAGCTTCGAGCGTCCCTGTGCGCTCTGCGGCGGTGAAGGCGTCTATCTCGACGAGGTGGTCATGGACGACAAAGGCGGCCGGATGTTCGTCTGCTCCGACACCGATCACTGCGAAACGCGTCGCGAGGCCGGGTTCACAGGCGCGGAAACGGCGGAGGCCGCGGAATGAGCGAGACCCCGATCCTCACCGTCCACCATCTCACCAAGCTCTATGGCGCGCGGGCTGGCTGCGAAGACGTGTCCTTCGACGTCTTTCCCGGCGAGGTCGTCGCCATCGTCGGCGAGTCCGGTTCCGGCAAGACGACTCTGCTCAACTGCATCTCGACCCGGTTGGCGTCGACATCCGGCACCGTCTCCTATGCGATGCGCGACGGGATGATGCGCGATCTGGCATCCTTGAGCGAGGCCGAGCGCCGTTTCCTGATGCGCACCGACTGGGGTTTCGTCCACCAGCACGCGGCCGACGGCCTTCGGATGCGGGTTTCGGCTGGCGCCAATGTCGGCGAGCGGCTGATGGCGGTCGGCGAACGCCATTACGGCCATATTCGCGAAACCGCCACCGACTGGCTCGGCCGGGTCGAGATCGCCGAGGATCGCATCGACGATCGGCCGGTCGCCTTTTCCGGGGGCATGCGGCAGCGCCTGCAGATCGCGCGCAATCTGGTGACGCGCCCGCGTCTGGTCTTCATGGACGAGCCGACGGGCGGTCTCGATGTCTCGGTCCAGGCGCGGCTTCTCGACCTCCTGCGCTCACTGGTCGCGGAGATGGGACTGTCGGTGGTGATCGTCACCCACGACCTCGCCGTCGCGCGGCTACTGTCCCAGCGCATGATCGTCATGCAGGGCGGCCGGATCATCGAGGCGGGGCTGACCGACCGCGTGCTCGACGATCCGCACCATGCCTATACCCAGCTCCTCGTCGCCTCGATTCCGGAAAGCTGACACGATGCCTGGTTCCTCCCCTTCGATCCTGTCCGTCCGCGACGTCGAGAAATCCTTCACGATGCATCTGCGCGGCGGGGTCCAACTGCCCGTCGTCCGGGGCGCCGCCTTTGCGGTCGCGGCCGGCGAGTGTGTCGTTCTCGGCGGCCCGTCCGGCGTCGGCAAGTCCTCGATCCTGAGAATGGTCTACGGCAATTACTCGATCGACACGGGGGCAATCCTGCTCAGCGATCCGGAGTCCGGCGCCACGGTCGATCTTGCGGCCGGCGATCCCCGGACCGTGCTGGAACAGCGCCGGTCGGTCGTCGGCTATGTCAGCCAATTCCTGCGGGCGATCCCGCGTGTTCCCGCAATCGATGTCGTGGCCGAACCGCTGGTCGCGCGCGGCGTTGCGCCGGAAGCCGCCCGCGAGAAGGCGCGAGCGCTGCTCAGCCGCCTCAACCTTCCCGACACTCTGTTCGACTTGCCGCCGGCGACCTTTTCGGGCGGCGAGAAGCAGCGCGTCAACATCGCCCGCGGCTTCATCACCGACCATCCGCTGCTGCTGCTAGACGAGCCGACGGCTTCGCTCGACGCTAAGAACCGGGACGTGGTCTGCCAGATGATCGAGGCCAAGAAGGCGGCCGGCGTGGCGATCCTCGGCATCTTCCACGACGAGGGCGTCCGCGACAGGATCGCGACGCGCATCATCGACGTCTCGACCTTTTCGGCCCGCCAGACGGCTTGAGACATCCCATGGCGAAGCTCTCCGAAATGCCGCTGGTTCATGCCAGCGCAGCGGTCGAAGCATCGACGCTGGGCCGCTACACCGAGATCGCCGAGCGCTGTCAGGTGTCGGAAACGCAGTTGGGTGACTATTCCTACATGATGCGCGATTGCGACATCTGGTGTGCCGTCATCGGCAAGTTCGTCAACATCGCCTCCGCCGTTCGCGTCAACGCCACCAACCATCCGATCGGCCGGGCGAGCCTGCATCACTTCACCTACCGGGCGGGCGACTATTTCGACGGCGAGGCGAACGAGGCGGAATTCTTCGCCTGGCGGCGGGAAGGCGCCGTGACCATCGGCAGCGACGTCTGGATCGGCCATGGCGCGACGATCTTGCCGGGAGTGACGATCGGCAACGGCGCCGTCATCGGCGCCGGCGCGGTGGTCGCCAAGGAGGTCACGCCATACACGATCGTCGGCGGCGTGCCGGCCCGCCAGATTCGCCCGCGCTTCGCTCCGGGGATCGGCGAGCGCATGGACGCTCTCGCCTGGTGGGACTGGCCGCACCAGAAGCTGCGGGCAGCGCTCGCCGACTTTCGCGCCCTCGACGCCGAAGCATTTCTCGACAGACACGGCGGTTAACAGAAGGCCCTCGACCCGGCACGGCGACACCGTCATCCAACCGTTACGCAAGTGTCATCCCGCTCTCATGAAAGACGCCTAGGAATCCGACCGTCAAACCAGAGCGTTGGGGGGG
>NZ_JAYXIH010000027.1:51809-58445 GCF_036016755.1 Aurantimonas sp. A3-2-R12
GTGCGTCCCTCCGGACGCACAACGCTCTGGCACTTGGATTGAGCATCAGAATGATCCGAAAACCGGATTCCACTTTTCGGTCCGATACTCTTGGGGACGGAGCGTCCATGACTGCCATAGCCGTGAACAATCTCTCCAAGCGCTTCGGCCGGAAGCAGGCTCTGTCGAATGTCAGCCTGGGCATCGGCGAAGGCGAAATGGTCGCCCTGATCGGCGCATCGGGCTCCGGCAAGTCGACGCTGATCCGGCACATCGCCGGCCTCGAAAGGGGCGATCGCGACGGCGGAGCCATCGACATCTTCGGACGGCGAATTCAGGAGGGCGGACGTCTCGGTGCCAAGGCGCGCGAAATGCGAACCGAGATCGGCGTCATCTTCCAGCAGTTCAACCTGGTCAACCGCCTGCCTGTTATCACCAACGTCCTTCTCGGCAATCTTGGGCGTATTCCTGGCTGGCGCGGAACGCTCGGCCTGTTCAGCACAAGCGAAAAGCAGGCCGCCCGGGCCGCGCTCGCTCGCGTCGGCATCCCGGACGTCGCCTGGCAACGCGCCTCGACGCTGTCCGGCGGACAGCAGCAGCGCGCGGCCATCGCCCGCTGCCTGGTGCAGAAGTCCCGCGTGCTTCTCGCCGACGAGCCGATCGCCTCGCTGGACCCCGCCTCGGCCCGCCGGGTGATGGACGTTCTGTCCGACATCAACCGCACCGACGGCATCACCGCCGTCGTCTCGCTGCATCAGGTGGAATACGCGCGCCGCTACTGCCCGCGTACCATCGCCCTGCGCGCCGGCGAGGTCGTCTATGACGGCCCCTCGACCGCGCTGACCAAGGAATTTCTGACCGAACTCTACGGATCGCATTCCGAAGAGCTCGTGCTGCCGGATTCCCTTCCGGTCGATAGCCGCAGACCGGTTCCGCCGATGGAGCCGCGGGCCGCGGCCCGTTCGCTCGCCACGGCGTAACGACAACAACAACCGTCAAAGCAACAGGAAACCCGCCATGAACACGATCTTCAAAACCCTCGCGGCCGCTTCGCTGGCCGCCGGCGTCACGACGACGGCGCTGGCCCAGGACGCCGCGCCCGAAGAGATCAATTTCGGGATCATCTCGACCGAGAGCCAGTCCAATTTGAAGCCGAAATGGGCGCCGTTCCTCGCCGCCATGGAGGAGAAGACCGGCCTCGAGGTGAAGCCCTTCTTCGCCACCGATTACGCCGGCGTCATCGAGGGCATGCGCTTCGGCAAGGTCCATCTCGCCTGGTTCGGCAACAAATCGGCGATGGAAGCCGTCGACCGGGCGAATGGCGAGATATTCGCCCAGACCGTCGATGTCACCGGCAACCCCGGCTATTGGTCGTTGATCCTCGCACCTAAGGACTCGCCGCTTGAAAGCGTCGATGACCTCCTGAAATGCGATCAGTCGATCGATTTCGGCCTCGGCGATCCCAACTCGACCTCCGGCTATCTCGTGCCGATGACCTTCGTCTTCGCCGCCAACGGCGTCGATCCGAAGGAATGCTTCAAGAACGTCACCAACGCCAATCACGAGACAAATGCCATGGCCGTCGCCAACGGCCATGTCGATGCGGCGGCGAACAACACCGAGAGCCTCGCGCTGATCGAGGCGAACAACCCGGACGCTTTCGGGAAGATCAAGGTGATCTGGAAGTCGCCGCTGATCCCGGCCGACCCGATCGTCTGGCACAAGGAACTGCCGCAGGAGACCAAGGACAAGATCAAGACCTTCTTCCTCACCTACGGCACCGACCAGTCGGACGGCGACGTCGCCAAGGAGAAGGACGTCCTAGCCGAGCTTCAATGGGCACCGTTCAAGGAGTCCAGCGACGATCAGCTCCTGCCGGTCCGGGTGATGGAACTGTCGAAAGAGATCGCCCAGATCAAGGCCGACACGACGATGGCCGAGGACGCCAAGAAGGCGGCGATCGACAAGCTCGAAGCGGAAAAAGCCGGCTACGAGAAAAAGATCAAGACCGCAGAGCAGAGCTGAGGCTAGATCGCGGCGGCGCGGCAGGTCTCGCGCCGCCGTTTCCTTCAGATGCGACCGACCGGCATCGAAATGCCGGCCGGCCGTTTCCGGTTTTCCAGCTTTCCAGCAGGATTCTCCACGATGACCAAAGCGGTCGATACCCTCGCGCCTCCCCGACTGGACATTAACGCCGGCCGCGACTGGTCGCGCAGCGTCTGGAACGCTGTCATCTGGGGCGGCCTGGGGCTTATCCTTCTGTGGAGCTGGGCACCGGCCGAGATGNGCGACTGGTCGCGCAGCGTCTGGAACGCTGTCATCTGGGGCGGCCTGGGGCTTATCCTTCTGTGGAGCTGGGCACCGGCCGAGATGGGGCGCTGGACCTATCTGTTCACCGATGCCGACAACATGGCGCAATATGCGGCCGGTTTCGCCGAGCCAGACTTCAAGGACTGGCAGTATTATCTGGGCGAAATGGTCGTGACCGTCCAAATCGCGGTCTGGGGGACGTTCCTGGCTGTCCTCCTCGCCATCCCCTTCGGCATCCTGTCGGCCCACAACATGGTGCCGTGGTACATCCTGCAACCGGCCCGGCGGCTGATGGACTTCTTTCGAGCGATCCACGAGATCGTCTGGGCGGTGCTGTTCGTCGTCGCCGTCGGTCTTGGACCCTTCGCCGGGGTGATGGCGCTGTTCATCCACACCACCGGCATCCTCGCCAAACTGTTTTCGGAGGCGGTGGAGTCGATCGATCCGCGCCCGGTCGAAGGCATCCGCGCGACCGGTGCCTCGAAGCTTCAGGAAGTGGTCTTCGGCGTCATACCCCAGGTGCTGCCGTTGTGGATTTCCTATACGCTGTACCGCTTCGAATCCAACGTGCGGGCGGCGACAGTGCTGGGGGTCATCGGTGCCGGCGGCATCGGCCAGGTACTGTTCGAATCGATCCGCGGCTTCTATTATCCGCAATCCGCCGCCATTCTCATCATCGTGGTTGCGACCGTCATCTTGACCGATCTTCTGTCCCAGCAGCTGCGCCGGTTCGTCACCTGACCATGCGCGCGGCGATCTTCTTCACCCCGCCGGCCGGCGCCGCGCTGACACGTGCCGCCGCCCAATGGCTTGGCCGTGGCGCCTTCGACGGCGAGCCGACCCGAGATAGCGATCCGGCAATCGACAGGCTGGTCGCGGAGCCGGCCCGCTATAGCTTCCATGCGACGATGAAGGCGCCCTTCCGTTTCGCCGACGGCGCCGGTCTCGCCGATCTCGATGCCAGCCTCGCGAACTTCTGCGCCTCGCGCGAGCCGGTGGCGATCGACCGCCTCGTCATCACCGCCCTCGGGCCGTTCTTCGCCTTCGTCCCCGAGCGCTCTCCCCCGGCGCTCAGCGAACTCGCCGAGGCTGCCGTGCGGACCTTCGACGCGTGGCGGGCGCCGCTGACGGACGAGGAATACCTCAGGCGCCGGCCGGACCGGTTGAGCGAGCGCCAGCGTGAGAATCTGAAAGAATGGGGCTATCCCAATGTCCTGAAGGATTTCCGCTTCCATATGACCCTGACGGGTCCGGTCGAGGCGGGCGAAAGGGCCAGCGTCGAGGCCAGGCTGCGCGAGCGCTTCGCCGATGTCGACGGCGCGCCGCTTTCGGTCGACCGGCTGGGCATTTTTATCGAGCCGGAGCCCGGCGGCCCCTTCCACCTGCATTCTCTCCATCCGTTCCGCCCTCCCATCGAAGACCGCTGACATGCCCGACGAAACGATTCTCAAGAACGCCCGCATCGTCCTTCCGGACAGGGTGATCGACGGCCATGTCGTCATCCGCGACGGCCGCATTGCGGCGATCTCCGATGGCCCGGCGGCAACCGGCGAGGACATGTGCGGGGACACTGTCATCCCCGGCCTCGTCGAATTGCACACCGACCATATCGAGGGCCACTACATCCCACGCCCCAAGGTCTTGTGGAACAAGATGGCGGCGATCCAGGCCCATGATGCGCAGATCGCCGCCTCCGGCATCACCACAGTCTTCGATGCGCTGCGGGTCGGCACCGACGAGAACGCCACGCTGACCTCCGGCGACATGGCCGAGATGGCGGACGCGATCGACCGGGCGGTGGCCGAGGGGCGCGTGCGCGCCGACCATTACATCCATCTCAGATGCGAGGTGTCCGCGAGCGACGTGGTCGAGGGTTTTTGCAAGATCGAAACGAATCCGCGGCTCAGGCTGGTCTCGCTGATGGATCACGCGCCCGGCCAGCGGCAGTTCGCCGATCTCGATGCCTATCGCATCTACTATCAGGGCAAGCTTGGACTGTCCGACATCGAGTTCGCGGCCTTCAGCGCCAGGCGGCTGGCCGAATCGGCGAAATTCGCGCCGCAAAGCCGCCTCGCGATCGCCGAGCGCTGCCGCGTGCGCGGCATCGCGGTCGCCTCCCATGATGACGCGACGTCCGCCCATGTGGACGAAGCGATCGCGCTCGGCACCAGCGTCGCCGAGTTTCCGACGACGGTCGCGGCGGCCAGGGCTTCGCGCGAGGCCGGCCTGCATGTGCTGATGGGCGCGCCGAACATCGTGCGCGGCGGCTCGCATTCGGGCAATGTCTCGGCGATCGAACTCCTGCGCCTCGGCGTCCTCGACGTGCTGTCGTCCGACTATGTGCCATTTTCGATGCTCCAGGCGGTCTTTCATCTCGCCGATCAGGGCGCGGCCGATCTGCCGGATGCCATCCGATTGGTGAGCCAAAACCCGGCCGAAGCCGTCGGCCTTACCGATCGCGGCGCGATCGCCGAGGGCCTGCGCGCCGATCTCGTGCGCGTCCGCGCGACGCCGGGCGAGCCGCCGGTGGTCCGCTCGGTCTGGCGGGAGGGTCACCGTGTCGCCTGACGCCGGCCCCGCCCCACGTGGCGCGGCGGCTCCCGCCGAAAATGGCTCACCCGGACCATTCGTCGCCGTGGTCGGGCCGAGCGGCGCCGGCAAGGATTCGCTGCTGGCGATTGCCGCCGCAGCACTCGCCACGGACTCCACATTCTTCTTCCCGCGCCGCGTCGTCACACGCATCGCGCTCGCGGACGCGGAAGACCACGACAGCCTGACGCCAGCGGCATTCGCGGCGGCCGAGGCCGCCGGCGCCTTCTGCCTGACATGGTCCGCGCACGGCCTTTCCTATGGCTTGCCGAGCGAGATTTCGAAACGCCTGAAGGCTGGCGAAACCGTCGTCGCCAACGTCTCGCGCGCGGTTCTGCCGGAGGCGGCGGCGCGCTTTTCCCGCCTGCACGTCATCGAAATCGTCGCCCCGCGCCACCTGCTCGTCGAGCGGATCGCCGCGCGGGGCCGGGAGACGCCGGCAGAGATCGACCTGCGGCTGCGACGCCAGGCGACGCTCGACGTGCCGGAGGGCGCCGAGGGGGTTCATCGCATCCATAACGATCGCGCGATCGACGCCGCCGCCGCGGCCTTCATCGCGATCTTGCGAAGGGTGCGCCGGAGCCTTCCGCACCCGATGGAAGGATAAGCGGCCCGGCCCGAACCTCGACGATTGATGAGGAGGCTGACGGGTCGCGTCCGTCAACGTGGTGGAAATTGGGGGGAGCTAGAGCGTCTCCGTTTCAGGCGGGTGCGGTGGAAATCTGTTCGGGCTTTGCGGAGGTGCCGATGGCCACGAGGTCGGCCATGGGCTCGGTCTGCATGTAGCGGTTCTGGACCTGCCATTCCTCGCGCTAGGGGGACAAGGTCACGGGCGGGTCCGAGAGCTGGCGCATTGACTGTAAGGATTTGGCCGGAAGGGACTCCTGGATTATCAGTGGTGCCGGGGGAAGCGACCGCCTGGGCTCCGCAACCCGCAGTTTTGCGTGGCCCTACATCTTCGCTGCAGTCGAGCCCTCCCCTCGGTCTGGCCTTCGGCCCGGTCCTGCCCTGTTCCGACACGGCTATGATGAACCTCCATCTCCGACGAGATTTCGGCACCGTTCCGGACAAATGTTCACGCGGTCAGGAACGATGGCGGCTGGCCGTGCGCGGGCAGACGCCAGCGGGTGCCCGTCACATGGATGCAATCAGAATCGGTCATTCCGGACGCAGGCAGACGGGGTATCCTACGAATGCACGGGACCGCAACCATGCACCAGCTGACCACGACACGTCATTTTCGGACGCTGTTTCTATCGGATGTCCATCTGGGCTCGAAGGCGGCGCAGGCCGAGATGCTGGTCGACTTCCTTCGGGTCCACGACGCGGAAAAGATCTATCTCGTCGGCGACATCTTCGACGGATGGCGCCTGAAGCGCTCCTGGCATTGGCCGCAGTCGCATAACGACGTCGTGCAGAAACTCCTGCGCAAGGCGCGCAAGGGGGCGACGATCATCTATATCCCCGGCAATCACGATGAGATCCTGCGTGATTTTCCCGGTCAACATTTCGGCGGCGTCGAGGTCAAGCTCACGGACATCCATACAATGGCTGACGGGCGCCAATTTCTCGTGATCCATGGTGACGAGTTTGATGTCGTCGTCCGTAACGCTCGTGTTCTCGCCTATCTTGGCGACTGGGCGTATGATGCCGCGATCGCCATTAATGTCGTATTCAACGTCGTCCGCCGCCGGTTGGGCTTCCCCTATTGGTCGATCTCGTCATGGGCGAAGCTCAAGGTGAAGAACGCCGTCAACT
>NZ_JAYXIH010000028.1:0-57261 GCF_036016755.1 Aurantimonas sp. A3-2-R12
CTCTGGCGTGCAGTCGGCAACATCTGCGACCTGTTCGAGCCCGAAGAATGTTGGAACTACCTCAAGGCCGCTGGCTATGTTGCAGATTAATCGCCTGACGCTCTAAACGGAATCTACGCCTCCGCCCGGATGGTTCCTGCAATCTCGTCGAGGATGGGGCAGTCGGGGGCCTGATCGCCATGGCATTGCTCGGCGAGATCCGCGAGCGCGCGTTTCAGCGACTTCAGTTCCGCGATCTTGCGGTCGATCTCCGCGATCCGCGAACTGGCGAGGCGTTTGACATCCTTGCTCTTGCGATTGGAATCCTCGTAGAGCGACAGCAGCCGCCGCGCCTCTTCTATGGTAAAGCCCAATGAGCGCGAGCGCTGCAGAAAACGCAGCATGTGCACGTCCCGATCGCGGTAGTAGCGGTAGCCATTTGATGCCCTGGCCGGCTTTATCAGCCCCACTTCCTCATAATAACGGACCGTCTTCGGCGGCAGACCCGACAACCGGGATGCTTCCCCGATATTCATGAGACGTCCTCGTTGATGGCTTCGATCATCTCGACGCTAAGGAGATGTCGCGGCCGCCGGCTCCGTCAACTGTCACATGGCGGCAACAAAGCGCTTATTAACCATCCGCGTGCCAAATAGGGTCATTGCTTCAACAAATTGTGCGGCTTAACGAAGAGACGGCTTCAGATGGTCGGCAATCAGACCCGCGCGGTTCGCACAGCGACCGCTTCATCCATCGCACCCAACTTGGCGTTCGTTATGAAGATGAGACAGATTATCCTTGCAGGCGCTGCTCTGCTGTCGGTCGCGACCATGGCGGGGTGCGCGACGTCCGAGCGCGCGTCGCTGACGCCGTCGGGCAATGCACAGGTGGCCGCCTATACGGCGCCCGATTCCCTGCCGACCGAAGGCAGTGCCGGCGCGACGACGAAACTCGGCTATGGCGCCGTGGTCGACGAAGGCTTTGCCCTGCCCGCGATTCCAACCGACAAGATCGATCCGCAATATCTGCGTCAGCGCGTGTCTTTCGAGGAAGGCCGCCAGTACGAGTCGGGCACGGTCGTCGTCGATACCCCGAACCGGTTCCTGTATGTGGTCGAAGCCGACGGCATGGCGATGCGCTACGGCATCGGCGTCGGTCGCGCCGGCTTCTCCTGGGCGGGTGAAGCGAACATTCGCGCCAAGCGATCCTGGCCGAAATGGTTTCCGCCGGGCGAGATGATCGACCGCAAACCTGAGCTTGAGCCTTACCGCAACGGCATGGACCCGGGCCTGACCAACCCGCTCGGTGCCCGCGCCCTCTACCTTTACCAGGGTGGCAAGGACACGCTGTTCCGCCTGCATGGAACGCCGGAATGGTGGACGATCGGCACGGCCGCCTCGTCGGGCTGTATCCGTCTGATGAATCAGGACATCCTCGACCTCTACGAGCGCGTTCCCATGGATGCCCGCGTGGTGGTCAGGCAGGGCAAGGAGCGGATGGCGGCGGGTTACGCCGGCACCTGACCAGCCGCGCGATCGCGGCGCGACAGTTCTACAAGGCGGGGGACCGCCACGGCCGGATGCTTCGGGGGAGGCGTCCGGCCATTTTTTTTGAAGACGGCCCGTTGCCGGGGCGTCCAGCTGAGCAATGCCGGCATTGGCGGCGGGCGAGCTTCGATCATCGGCGTATCGCTCGCATTCGGCGCTCACTAAGCGCTCACTTGCTGGAATCGGTTCGACTTCATCGTGGTTCGGGCGTCGCGCCGCGGACTGCCGCGACGAGCAAAAGTCCCAGCGTTGCCGCATTGAGCGTGTGCCAGAGGAAGTGGGTTCCGTGCGGCCAATCCGGGCAGAGCGGCAGGTCGACCATCCGGAATGCGAGCGAGACGGTAAAGACCCCGCCGGCGGCGAACACCGGCCAGCCCTCAGGATGGTCCCGCGCCACGAGATAGCCGCCAATGGCGTACAGTGCGAAAAGCCCGGCAACGTAGCCGGCCGACGATCCGAGCTGCGAAGCGAGCAGCGGTTCGGCCGCCAGGGAGGCTGCGACGAAGGCGAGTGTTCCGACAAATGCCGCCATCGGGGACAAACCCACGAAGCGGCAGAGTGCGAGGCCGAAATAGGCAAAGATGAACAGCGCGATGGGGATGACGTCGGCGAAACTCGACCATCGGTTCGCGAAGGTGTGGAACAGAAACGAGCCGGTTCCGATGATCGCGACGAGACAGATGAGATAGAGGCTCGGCCGATCTCGCGCCGGCCCCCGTCGCCAGTACCAGAGCCCGAGCGCCGCGGCGGCGAAGAACGCGAGATTCGACAAGGCGTTGAGCGGTTCGGCCCAGAAGCCCGTGTCGATCCGCTCGCAATAGGCGTCGATGGGTGCCGTCAGCTCCATGACGCGAAGAATGCCCGTTAGAGCGCGATGATGCCAGTCGAGGTCTGTGGCGAGCGACAACAAGGCGGGGGGGATATCTCTGGCCCTCGCGTGCGACGGGCGGCCGGCTTCTCAAAGCCCCGGCCAGGCGAGCGTCGCACCCGCTACCACCACGTAGCGGGCGAATTTGCCGATCGCGACCAACACGATGAACGGGACGAGCGGCACCCGCAACGTCCCGGCGATGACCGTCAGGGCGTCGCCGCCGAGCGGTGACCAGGCGAACAGCAGCGTCCAGACCCCATAGCGATTGAAGAAGCGCGTCGCCGCCTCCAACTGCTTCGGCTTCACCGGAAACCAGCGACGCTCCTGGTAGCGCAGCATGAACCGGCCGCAGAGCCAGTTCACGACCGAGCCCAAGGTGTTGCCGGTGCCCGCTACAAGGACCAGCAGCCATGGGTCGGCGATGCCTTTGGCGATCAACCCGATCAGCATGAGCTCGGACGCGCCAGGCAGGATGGTCGCGGCCAGGAAGGCGCCCCAGAACAGCCCGAAACCGGCGGCAAGGACGCTCAATTCATCCGCTTTCCCGCCGCCGCCAACGGCCGATGGAGGCCAATGATACCCTCCCACCGAGGGGCGTCGGGAGCCGGGTTCGTTATGTCCGGCCAACGGTTTTCGCGCTGCCCGATACCGATTTTCGCTGGCAGGCAATTGAACGGGCGAGTGACCCTCACCATCTGAATACTACCGCATCGAATTGTCGAAGCCCCCGCGATGCTTGCGCGTCGCGGCCATTCTCGAAAGGAACAGTCTGCGATGACTTCGCAAGCCTTGATCCGTCCGGCCTGGACGCCCGCGACCATAGCATTGATGGTGGTCGGTTTCATGATTTACTGGCCCCTCGGCCTGGCGATGCTCGCCTACATTCTCTGGGGTGATCGTTTGGAGAGCTTCCGGCGGGACGTCAACCGTACGACCGACCGTTTCTTCGGCGGACTGAAGCGCACGGGCGCGGTCAACCCCTTCGCCGAGACCCGCACCGGCAACGTCGCCTTCGACGACTGGCGTGAAAAGGAGCTGTCCCGCCTCGACCAGGAGCGCCGCAAGTTGAATGAAGCGGCGGCCGAGTTCGAATCCTATGCCCGCGAGTTGCGCCGGGCCAAGGACCAGCAGGAGTTCGACCGCTTCATGGCCGATCGTCACAACAAGACCGGCGGCCAGACCATCGACGGTCAGCCCGCCTGACCGGCCAGGCGTAGTTCATGATGCGACGGCGGCGTTCTCCCGAACGCCGCCGTCTTTTTGTCGCGTGTCGGCGGGCTCCGCTATAGGGTGGGGTTCGAATCGCGGCGATGGGCTGCTTCGAAGAACGGTTCATCTTGCCGATGTCGCTTTTCTTTTCCCGGCGGAACGCGAACACGCCCGCCATCCCCGAGCGTCTGGACCTTGCCGCCGGCCCGGNCGATGGGCTGCTTCGAAGAACGGTTCATCTTGCCGATGTCGCTTTTCTTTTCCCGGCGGAACGCGAACACGCCCGCCATCCCCGAGCGTCTGGACCTTGCCGCCGGCCCGGTCCCGGTCACCGTGCGCCGCAATCCGCGCGCCAAACGGCTGATCCTGCGGCTTGCCCCTGGCGGAACCGGAATCGTCGTGACGGCGCCGAAAAAGGTGCCGGCGCGGGCCATTGCGGAATTTATCGAGCGGCATCGCGGCTGGGTGGAGGAACGCATCGCGCGGGCGCCCGACCGGATCGTCGCTGTGGATGGCGCGACCATCCCGTTTCGGGGCGCCGAATTGCGGCTGATCCAGGCATCGGAGCGCCGCGCCAGCCGCTTCGAGGCGGTGGACGGCGCGGCGCATCTCTTCGTCGGCGGCGCGCCCGAGCATTTTTCCCGCCGCGTCGTCGAGGCGCTGAAGCGCGAGGCGCGTCATGATCTGCAAGCTTGCGTCGACCGCCACGCGGCCACCGTGGGTCTGCGTCCACGGGCGATGGCGCTGAAGGACACGAAGAGCCGCTGGGGCTCCTGCACCATCGATCGGCGGCTGGCGTTTTCCTGGCGGATCGTCATGGCCCCGCCGGAGGTGCTCGATTATCTGGTCGCCCATGAGGTGGCGCATTTTCGCGAGATGAACCACGGCCCGGCCTTCTGGGCACTCTGCCGCGAGCTTTGCCCCAACATGGATCACGGCAAGAATTGGCTGAAGCGGCATGGGACGGGACTGCATGCTGTGGCATTCGAGGGCACGCTAAATCGAGCGTTCGAATACGGCGCGGGAGAGACTGGGATCTCGTAGATTGATGTGACCAAGGTAGAGCGGACGCTGAGGCCTAGCAGGTGCTTCAGCAGCTTCCGACCCCATCCAGGACATTCGTCTGATTACGAAAGCCGGCGGCGCAGGGCCCTGTTACCGGCAGCATTGCGCCCGAACCGCTTGACGCGGATCCGGTCGATCAGCGAGAATGATGGCGTAGATTGGTCTGACCGTCTTGGTCTCATCTGGAATGTGCGCACCAACCTTTTGATATCTATGCCAACCGCAACGCCGCGCGGAATCCGCACGGCGCCCGGTTGGTGAGCTCGAGTTCGCCACCCAGCTTTTCGGCGCAAAGCTTGGCAATGGAGAGACCGAGGCCGCTGCCGACAGATGAGCGGTTGGCGCCGCGAAAGAACCGGTCGGTGGCGCGCTCGATCTCACCGGGCGGCATTCCGGCCCCCTCGTCCTCGACCACAATGGCGTTCTCGGGCGACCATCGCAGAACGACGGCGCCGCCTTTCGGCGAATGGTTGACGGCGTTCTCAACGAGATTGCGCACGGCCAGGGCCAGCAAAATCTCCTTCGAGATAATCTCGACGCCGTCGAGGGAGGCGTCGAAAACCAGCCGCCCGCCCATCGCCTCGATCCGCCCGACCAGGTCGGAGACCGTATCGCGCAGGAAGCGGGACAACGGGATCGTCCCCGAGCGGGCACTGGCAGCAGCCGCCTCCGCCTCCGCCGTCTCGAGCAACTGCTGAACCAGACGCGAGGTCCGATCCACCGCCGTGACAATCTGCTTGAGCGCGGCGGTCCGCACCACCTCCTGATCGGTCTTCAGCGAGATTTCGGCTTGCGTTTTCAGTCCCGCGAGCGGTGTGCGCAGTTCATGGGCGGCGTAAGTCAGGAAATGCCGCTCGCGCTCCCGTGCCTCCTGAACACGTCCAAAGAGGCCGTTGAGCGCCGCAACAACCGGTCGAATCTCCGTGGCCGCGTGGTCGGCGTCAATCGGATGCAGGTTCTCCGCCTCGCGTTGCGCCAGTCCCGCGGCCAACCGGTCGAGGGGGCGCATGCCGCGGCCCACCCCGAACCAGATCAACGCCGCGAGGGTCGGTACGATCGGCACCATCGGCAGGAGCAGGCCCTTGACCACGTCGCGGACCAGCCGTGCCCTTATATCGAGATTGTCACCGACCAGCACCTGAACGCCAAGCTTGGTGTTGGTGACCGCGTAGACACGCCAGGCCCGCCCATCGATGACCCGTTCGGCGAATCCATCGGCATGGTCGGAGAGGCGCTGGTTCGGTGCGCCGTCGGAACGCCCGATCAGCGAACCGGTCAGCGACCAGATCTGACAGGTCAATTGCCGCTCGTAAGGACTGCGCGGATCGACGGCGATGACGGGAGGCTCAAGGGTGGCCGTCGCGACGTCGATCTCCTGGCTGTCGATCAGCGACGATACCATCCGCGCGGCCTCCATGAGCCGGGCATCCAGAACCCGCTCCACTTCGGCCCGCGTGTTGAGATAGATCCACGCCGTCGCCGACAGCCAAACGAGCCCCGTCATCACGACCAGGATGATGAACAGCCTGCCCTTGAGAGATCGCATCATCGACCGGCCTCCCGCAGCCGGTAGCCGACACCGCGCACCGTCTCGACGACGCTTCTGCCGAACTTGGCCCTCAGATTATGGATATGGACCTCGACCGCATTGCTTTCGACGCCTTCCTGAAAACCGTAGAGCTTCTCTTCCAGCTGGGCCTTGGACAGGATCGTGCCGGGCCGTTCCATGAGCGCATGCAGAAGCTTGAACTCGCGGCGCGAAAGACGCACGTCCTCGCCGCCGCGCGTGGCGAGCATCTTGGCCGGATTGAGGCGCACGCCGTCCCATTCCAGATGGGCCGTCGGGCGATTGCTGGCGCGTCGAACCAGCGCCCGCAACCGCGCTGCGACCTCGTCGAGATCGAACGGCTTGCCGAGATGATCGTCGGCCCCGCCATCGAGCCCCTCGACACGATCGGCAACGGTATCGAGCGCCGTCAGCAAGAGAACGGGCGTCGCGTCGCCGCGCCCGCGTATCGTCGCCAGCAATTCGTGGCCGGACCCGTCCGGCAGCATGACATCGAGGACAATCGCATCGAAGCCACCCGACCGCAACGCGGCGTCCGCATCGCCGCGACACGTCGCCAGATCGGCGGTGAAGCCGTTCATCTGGAGGCCGACCGTCAGGCCGTTGCCGAGGATCTCGTCGTCCTCGACGATCAGAATGCGCATGCGTCGTCCTTCTCGATCTGAACGTGGCGTCGTTTTCCCTGCTCGCCTGCCCAGCTTAAGGCTGCCTTAAGCTGGGCAGGCGATCTCACCCCCGCAACGACGCAATGAGGGGTCGCCCATGAGATCGATGACGATCTTCTTTTCGCTTTGGCTTTTTCTGCCTCTGGCATCGGCTCTTGCCCAGACGGCGCCGCTGCCGGTGGACACGGCGTTCGCGTTCTCCGCGAACAAGACCCCGGCCGGAGGGCTCGAGCTGCGATGGGAGATCACCGACGGCTATTATCTCTATCGTGATCGCATCGCGGCGCAAACGACCGATGGCCGCAATGTCCCGATGACGACCCCGGCCGGAGAGTCGAAGGACGATCCCTATTTCGGTCGGATGGAGGTGTACCATCGCTCGGCCGAGGCCTCCGCCGAGCCGGCCGCCATCGCCGATCTCGGTGATGCACCGGCCGTAACCGTCAGCTACCAGGGCTGCCAGGACGACGGCATCTGCTACCGGCCGCAGACGAAGACGTTCGATCTCGCGGCGCTGTCGGTGCAACCGACGACACCCGGCAAGGCCGAGGACGCGTTGAACCGCCTCGTCCGGGGCGAAAGCGTCTGGAAACGTCCGTCGGTGTCCGCGGCGGGCGACGAAACGAGCGTTGCCACCGCCAACGCCCCGGCCTCCTCCGCCCCGCAGGCCGGGACGCCGGTGGCCACGACGATCAGCAACCTTCCGCAACCGTCGGCGGGCACGCCCGGCATCGCGATCGACCGATCGAACCGCGGTTTCGTCGCCGATCTGCTCGCCGATGGCGGCGCGGCATGGGTGGTTGCGATGTTCTTCGTCCTCGGTCTCGGACTGGCGTTCACGCCTTGCGTCTTGCCCATGTATCCGATCCTGGCGGGTCAACTCAGCCGTGGCGGCGAGCGGCTGTCGGCCGGTCGCGGCTTCGTGGTCTCCGCGACCTATGTCGGAGCGATGGCCGCAGCGTTCGGGCTTCTCGGCGTCGCTGCGGCATGGTCCGGCCAGAATCTACAGATCGCGCTGCAATCAAAGGCCGCGATCCTGTTCGTCTCGGCAATCTTCGTCGTTCTGGCACTGTCGATGTTCGGCCTGTTCGAGCTGCGGCTTCCCGCCGCCTGGACAAACGCGATCGCCCGAAAGGCGCCGGGATCGCGCGGAAGCCTCTCGTCCAGCGCCGCGCTCGGATTCACCTCGGCGCTCATCGTCGGCCCTTGCGTAACGGCCCCCCTCGCCGGCGGTCTTCTTTATATCGCCCAGACGGGCGATGTCGGCCTCGGCGCGGTCGCACTGTCCGCGCTCGGGCTTGGCCAGGGCATTCCCCTGATCGTCTTCGGCACGATCGGGTCAAGGGCGCTGCCGAAAGCCGGCCGCTGGATGGTGCTGGTCACGCGCGCCTTCGGCTTCGCCTTTCTCGGCCTGGCGATCTGGATGATGTCGCGGATCCTGCCGCCGACAGCCACGCTCGGCCTCTGGTCGGCGCTGCTTCTGGGTGCCGGCGTGTTCCTCGGCGCGTTGGACGTCCTCGGCAGCGAAGCCGGCGTTCCGCAGCGGCTGGCCAAGGCCGGCGGCTTCGCCGCGATGCTCTATGGCGCGATTCTGGCCGTCGGCGCCGCCGCCGGGGCGGACGATCCGCTGCGCCCGCTGGCAAGTCTGGCTACGGCCGGACCGGCGGCACCAAGCGAAAAGCCGATCTTCCGCAAAGTGCGGGATTCGGCGGACATGGCAGCGTTGGTTCGCGCGGCCGACCGTCCGTCGCTCATCTACACCACCGCCGAATGGTGCGTGACCTGCAAGGTCATCGAACGGAACGTCTTCGGCGACCCGACCGTCAGAGCCGAGCTTGCCGGATTCCAGTTGCTCGAACTGGACCTCACCGAGGACGATCCCGCCCGGACCGCGCTGATGAAGGAGTTGGACGTCGTCGGTCCGCCCACCATGCTCTTTGTCGACAACCAAGCGCGCGAGGTGCCCGGTTCCCGGCTGATCGGCGATATCACGGCCAGCGGTTTTCTCGCCGCGGCCCGCCTGGCGGAGGGTAGCTGATATGACGGCCATCAGCCTCGGCCCCCTCGTCTTCGCCGGTGACCGGCTGGCCGCGATCCTCGCCATCGTCGCCTTTCTCGGGATCGCGGCGATCGTGGCGGGCCGGATCGACCCGCGCATCGGCAACTGGTCGCTGGCCGTGGTCGTCGTCGGCTTCGTGGCGGCGCGGCTCGGCCATGTCGCCGCGAACTGGGATAGTTTCGCGGAGGCCCCGCTACGGATCTTCGCTGTTCAGGAGGGCGGATTTTCCTGGATTGCCGCCATCGCGGCCGCGGCCCTTTACACCCTCTACGCCTGCCGCGGCGCGAAACTGCGCGCCTGGTCATTTGGAACGTTGGCGGCCGCGTTCGTCATCTGGAACACCGCCTGGCAACTGACCGCCACGACCAGCGCGGTCGCCGCTCCGATGACCGCCTTCGCCACGCTCGATGGCGGCGAAGCGCGCCTGTCCGACTTCGAGGGCAAACCCGTGGTGCTCAATCTCTGGGCCAGCTGGTGTCCGCCCTGCCGTCGGGAAATGCCGATGATGGCGCAAATGGCCAAGGAGCGCGGGGATGCTTTCTTCGTCTTCGCCAATCAGGGCGAAGGCGCGGATACGGTCCGCCGCTATCTCGAACAGACCGGGGTGCAGATCGACAACGTCCTGCTCGACCAGGCCAACAGTTTCGCCCGCCACTACAGCGTCGCCGGCTATCCCGCGACCCTGTTTCTCGACAAGACGGGAACCCTTCAAACGATGCATTTCGGTGAAATCTCGCGGGAAATCCTGGCCTCGACCCTTTCCGACATCGCAAAGAAGGATGACTGACATGTCCGGATGGACCATCGCCATTCGAGGAAGCCTCCTCGGCGCGGCGGCGCTTCTCTCCGCCTGCTCGACGACGAGCAATCCTTCGCGCGTCGCCCTCGGATATGCGGGCAGCTCCAACGACGATCCGCGTATCTCGCGCTACTACGGCGGCGTTGTCGATCAGGGTTGGGCGATTCCGGCGATCCAGCCGGACGTCGTGGAGCAGCGCAATATCCGGCAGGTCGTCGATTTCGACACCAAGGAACCGGCCGGCACCATCGTCGTCGATCCAAAGAACCACTTTCTCTATCTGGTGATGGAGAACGGCAAGGCCATGCGCTACGGCGTCGGCGTCGGCAAGGCGGGCTACACCTTTTCGGGCACGGCCACCATCGCCCGGAAGGCGAGCTGGCCGGGATGGACGCCGACGGCCAACATGATCCGGCGCGACCCCGAGCGGTACGGCCCGCATGCGGGCGGTGTCTCAGGTGGCCTTGGAAATCCGCTCGGCGCGCGGGCCATGTACCTTTACCGGAATGGCCAAGACACGCTCTACCGCGTCCACGGGACCAACGAGCCCTGGACGATCGGTCAATCCGTGTCGTCTGGCTGCATCCGGATGGTCAACCAGGATGTCATCGACCTTGAACAGAGGACTCCGGTCGGCACCCGCGTCGTGGTGCTCGACGGAAGCGAGACTCCGGGGTCCGTGTAATCGCCTGTCGGCCCCGGCACGCGCCGCAGCCCCCCAGCGGCGAATTGCGGCGTCGGATGCGGATTCACCGCCGCCGCGTCAAAGCCGATCACCCATGCCAACCAAAAGGTCTTTCGATTTGTCTGCAACTCTTCTGCGCATCAGCGCCATCGCGCTGGCGACATTCACGCTGGCCGCCTGCTCGACATCGTCTCAGCCGACCCAGCAACTGGCCTATGCCGCGCCCAAGCCGCCCGTCGACCCGCGCGTCAACCGGATGTATGGCGCGGTGACCGACGACGGCTGGCAGATTCCGGCTGTCGATCCGAAAAACATGGACCCGCGCAACATTCGCCAGGTGGTCGACTACGAAACGACAGAGCCGGCGGGAACGATCGTCGTCGATCCCCGCGCCCGCTTCCTCTATCTCGTCATGGAGAACGGCAAGGCCATGCGCTACGGCGTCGGCGTCGGCAAGGCGGGCCTGGAGTTCACCGGCAGCGGCGTCATCAAGCGCAAGGCGGCATGGCCGCACTGGACGCCGACCCAGGACATGATCAAGCGCGAGCCCGACAAATATGGCGGCGCCCTGCGCGACGGCATGGACGGCGGCATCGACAACCCCCTCGGAGCCCGGGCCCTGTATCTCTACAAGGACGGCAAGGACACGCTCTACCGCATCCACGGTACCAATCAGGAATGGTCGATCGGCAAGGCCGTCTCCTCCGGCTGCATCCGGATGCTAAACCAGGACGTTATCGATCTCAACAGCCGTGTCCCGAAGGATACGCGGATCGTCGTGATCTGATTGCCCAACCAAAAAGGAACTCCCGCCATGACCATTCCATCCATCTCCCGCCGCAAGCTGATCGTCGCCTCCGCTGTCCTCGCCGGTACGCCATTTTTGTCCCGGACGGCCTTTGCCGAGGTCGATCCGATGTCGAAGGAGGCCGTGCTGTTCGATCCGCAGGTTCCCGTCCTCGGCAACCCGAAAGGCGACGTGACCATCGTGGAATATTTCGATTACCAGTGCCCCTACTGCAAAAAGGCCCATCCGGACGACATGCGGGTGGTGCAGGAAGACGGCAACGTCCGCTTCGTCATGAAGGACTGGCCGATCTTCGGCCCCCCCTCGCTCTATGCGGCGCGCCTGACGCTCGCCGCCGGCTCGGGCCACGCCAAGGCAATGGCCGCCTTGATGGCGACCAAGGGCAAGCTGACGCCCGACATGATCGAGACGATCCTGACCAAGGCGGGCTTTTCGGTGCCCAAGCTCAATGCGGCCTATGATCGGGACAAGGACCGGATCAATTCCATGCTGCAGCGAAACAGCACGCAGGCCGAGACCTTCGGCTTTCCGGGGACGCCGGCATACGTCATCGGAACCGCCATCTATCCCGGTGTGGTCGCGCCGAACGACATGAAGGCGGCCATCGCCGCAGCCCGCAAGGGCTGAGCGGCGCAGCCAAGCCTCTGGTTCGGATCACCCCGTTGAAACGATCCGCCAAGCAATCGAAGTGGCCGGGCCGTCCCGGCCTTTTCTCGCATCCGAGCCATCCTTGGCGTCGTCAAACGTCCGGTAAAGGACCGTCGGCACCCCAGAAGGGACGGCTCGGTTTCCAATTCCTCTACAGCCGCCGAGGGTAACTTTCGCCACCTGCAACCGGCAATTATCCGTCGGGAAACCCGCCCGGACGTTCCCAATCCGAGAATGCATATTGTGCTGGCAGGCAAAGCGTGATCCCATTTCAAACCAGTTCCGAAATGGGGGGAATTCAATGAGCACGACCAATCTGCCACGCGCTGCCGCCGCCGCGCTTGGAAGCCTGATATTTTTTGCATCCGCCGGGGCGCAGGCGCGGGACCTGACCGTTGTCTCCTGGGGCGGCAGCTACCAGGACGCCCAGAAGAAGATCTATTTCGAGCCATTCTCGCAGAAGATCGGCAAGCCGGTTCTCGACGAGAGCTGGGATGGCGGCATCGGCGTGATCGCGGCGAAGACGCAGGCGGGCGTACCCAACTGGGACGTGGTTCAGGTCGAGTCCGAGGAACTCGAACTCGGCTGTTTCGACGGCATGTACGAGCCGATCGACTGGGAGGCGCTCGGTGGGCGCGACAAATTCATCGACGCGGCGGTCAGCGACTGCGGCGTCGGAGCGATCGTCTGGTCGACTGCGATCAGCTACGACGCCAGCAAGCTGACGACAGCGCCGACCTCCTGGGCAGATTTCTGGGACGTGGAGAAAATTCCCGGCAAACGTGGCCTGCGACGCGGACCCAAATACTCGCTCGAATTCGCATTGATGGCCGACGGTGTCGCGCCGGCGGAGGTCTATTCAGTTCTCGCCACGCCGGAGGGCGTCGACAGGGCCTTCGCCAAGCTCGACGCGTTGAAGCCGAACATCGTCTGGTGGGAGTCGGGCGCCCAGCCGTTGCAGTTGCTCGCCTCGGGCGAGGTGGCGATGACGACCGCCTATAACGGGCGCATTTCGGGCATCAACAAGGACGAGGGCACGAACTTTGAGGTCGTGTGGAACGGCAGCATCTATGCGGTCGACAGCTGGGTCATCCTCAAGGACAGCCCCAACGCCGAAGAGGCGATGGATTTCATCGCCTTCGCCAGCGCGCCGGAGAACCAGTCGAAGCTGCCCGAATACATCGCCTATGGCTTGCCGAACAAAGAGGCGGCGGCGCAAGTGCCGGCCGATTTGCAGGCCGATCTTCCGACGACAGCGCAGAATATCGAGAATGCCGTCCCCCTCGATGCCGGCTTCTGGACCGACAATGTCGAGACACTGACCAAGCGCTTCGACGCCTGGCTCGCACAGTAAGCTGTGGGATCAAGTGGCTCCGATCCGGCGAGATCCGCCGGGTCGGAGCGTTGCGGGTATGCGGGCTCGAAGGTATGCAATGGACGCGTTTATCAGGTTCGAGAACATCTCGAAGGCGTTTGGCGCGCAGACCGTGGTCGACAATCTCGATCTGACGATCCGGCGGGGCGAATTTCTCAGCCTGCTCGGGCCTTCGGGGTCGGGCAAGACAACGATCCTGATGATGCTCGCCGGCTTCGTCGCGCCGACGCAGGGCAGGATTCGACTCGACGGACGCGAGATTCAAGGCGTACCCGCGCACAAGCGCGATCTCGGCGTGGTCTTCCAGAGTTATGCGCTCTTTCCGCATATGACGGTTTCCGAGAACGTCGCCTTTCCCTTGCGCATGCGTGGGGTGCGCAAGGCCGAGATCAGCGAGCGCGTCACGCGTTCGCTCGACATGGTCCAACTCGGCAAACTCGGCGCCCGGCGACCCGCGCAACTGTCGGGAGGCCAGCAGCAGCGCGTGGCGCTTGCCCGCGCCATGGTCTACGAGCCGAAGGTGGTGCTGATGGATGAGCCGCTCGGCGCGCTCGACAAGCAGTTGCGCGAGCAAATGCAGCTCGAACTGCGGGACCTGCACCGCTCGCTTGGGCTGACCATCGTCTTCGTGACGCACGATCAGTCCGAGGCGCTGACGATGTCCGACCGCATCGCGGTCTTCGAGTCGGGCCGCATTGAGCAGATCGGCCCGCCGGAGGAGATATACGACCGTCCGCAGACCCGTTTCGTCGCCGAGTTCATCGGCGAGACCAATGTGCTGGAAGGGACGGTGGTGTCGTTGGAGAAAGGCGTGGCGCGGCTGTCCGCTGGGGATGGACGAACGCTCCTGGCACGGACCGACCGCGATCTCGCCGCGGGGCAACGGCTGCTCGTCTGTGTCCGGCCGGAACGAATCGCCGTTTCGGACGACCCCGGCGCCGCGAACGCCATTCCCGTCGAAGTCGCCGACAGCGTGTACCAGGGCGACCACATCCGGTTGCGGCTCGAGGGCGATGGCGTGTCGCTGGTCGGGCGCCGGGACCGCAGCCGCGCCGATGTCCCGACCGGCGCTCGCCGCTATGCCTCCTTCGCTCCGGACGATTGCGCGTTGGTCGACGCATGAACGCGGCGGGGTTGAGATCGGCTGCCCTTGTCCTGCCGCTCGTGCTGTTTCTCGGCGTGTTCTTCTTCTGGCCGCTGGCCACGATGCTGACGACTGCCGTCAGCGACGATGCCGTCGGCAAGGCGTTTCCGGCGACGGCGGCGGCGCTCTCGTCCTGGGATGGCGCGGTGCCGCCGGACGCGGCGATCCAGACGGCGGTGGCGACCGACCTGCGCGTGATCGAGGATCGCAGCGTCCTCGGCGACGCCGTGCGCCGCCTCAACAGTGCGGTGCCGGGGTTTCGTTCGCTGATCACCAAGACCTATCGTACCGTTCGCCAGAACGCCGACGCGCCGTTGGACCTCACCGCGATCGACGCCCAATGGGGCGATCCGGCGGTATGGCGCGGCTTCGCCAGGGCCGTGCCGCCCTATACGGATCGCAATCTCCTTGCCGCCGTCGATCTTCAACGCGACGCCGACGGCGAAATCCAGCAAGTCGGCGAGGCCGCTTCGGCCAACCGCGTCATCATGGTGCGAACCTTCGTCATCGCGGCAAGCGTCACGGCGCTGTGCGCCGCCATCGGACTGCCTTACGCCATGCTGATCGCCGGCGCCGGCGGTTGGGTGCGAACCCTCCTCCTCCTCGCGGTGCTGCTGCCGCTCTGGACCTCGCTGCTGGTGCGCACCGCGGCGTGGGTGGTGCTCCTGCAGAACAACGGGCTGGTGAATGGTTTCCTCCAGACCATCGGTCTGATCGACCATCCGCTGCCGCTGATCTTCAATCGCGCGGGCGTCGTGATCGCCATGACCCATGTGCTCTTGCCGTTCATGGTCCTGCCGATCTACAGCGTGCTGCTGACAATCCCGTCGAACCTGATGCCGGCGGCGGCCACGCTCGGCGCGAACCCGCTCCGGGCGTTCCGGCACGTTCTCTTTCCCCTCGTGCTTCCGGGTCTGATGTCCGGTTCGCTGCTCGTCTTCATGGTGGCGCTTGGTTATTACATCACGCCGGCGCTGGTCGGCGGAGCGGAGGATCAGATGATCTCGTCGGTCATCGCGTTCTATGCGACCGGCACGGCCAACTGGGGGATGGCCGCGGCACTCGGCATCATCCTGCTTGCGGCGACCCTCGTTCTCTACGCCGTCTATGGCCGCTTTTCCCGCACACCGCCGGGGTTCGGCGTATGACCGGGCGTATCCTGCGCACGATCTACGGCGCCGCGGTGGTGTTCTTCCTGATCGCGCCGATCCTGGCGATCCTGCCGCTCGCCTTCACCGACAGCATCTTCCTTTCCTATCCGATCAACGGCTTTTCCGACCGGTGGTTCAGGGAACTCGTCGCCAACGAGACCTGGAGCCGGTCGATCGTCAACAGCCTGATCATCGCGACCAGCGCCACCGTCCTGTCGACCAGCATCGGCACCCTCGCCGCGCTTGGCCTGCGCGGCGATCGGATTCCGCTGGCCGGGCTTTTGCGCACCGGCTTCATCCTTCCGATGGTGGTGCCACCGGTGGTTCTCGGCGTCGGGATGCAGATCCTGTTTGTCAAAGTCGGGCTGGCCAGCAGCTATCTCGGCGTCATCGTCGCCCATTCCGTCCTGTGCGTGCCCTTCGTCGTGGTCACCGTTTCGGCCTCGCTCGCCGGCATCGACCCGGCGATCGAGCGCGCCGCATCGAGCCTCGGCGCCTCGCGGACGCGAACGTTTCGCGAGATCACCTTGCCGCTCGCCCTCCCCGGCGTCGTTTCGGGCGCGGTTTTCGCCTTCGCCACGTCTCTCGACGAGGTGATCCTGACCCTGTTCGTCGCCGGGCCCAACCAGCGCACGCTGGCTCGCCAGATGTTCTCGACGATCCGCGAGAATATCAGCCCCGCCGTTGCCGCGGCCGCCCTGCTGCTCATTGTGGGGACGCTCGTCCTCGCCGTCTTGGGCGCAGTCCTGCGACACAGGCAGGCGCGACCGGCCGATGCCGCATAGTCCAGCCATGGCATCCCCGGCGCGGCTCACTTCCTTTCGGAACAGGCGGCACCAACCATGACGTGCAACCCCGCTGGCATTCTCGACCCACAGACGAGGCTGGACACCTGAGTCGCTATGCCGGGCTGAGCAGAATCGCGAGCCCTTGGACGAGATAGACCGCGCCGATCCCCAGCACGATGGTCTTGGTCCAGGTTCGATACTGGCGATCGGTGATCCGATCGAGGACGGTGCGGGCCAGCGAGGTGCCGACCACCGCCAAGCCCGCGCCCATCAGCAACAGCCAGCCGGAGACCGCATCGCCCCCCGCCGTCACGATGACGCCGAAATAGACCAGCTTCATGCCGTGGGCCATGACCTGGCAAGCCGACTTGCTGGCCACGATGATGCGGCGATCCACCGGCATGCGGACGAGAAACGCGTCGAGGAGCGGGCCTGATACGCCCGAGACGAATTGCAGGCCGGTGCCGACGAAGCCGGCAAATTCGGCGGCGCCGCGCCGCCGGGCATGGGGCGCGTAGCGCTCGGGCAGCGCGAAAGCCATGAACGGCACCAACCCGAGGCTGATCAGCACGGTGGCGCGATCCGGCACGATCAAGAGAAACGAGAACAGCGCCAGCGCCGCCGCCGATCCGGCGGCGAACCGCGCCACGACCCGAAAATCGATATAGCGCCACCACAGCACCGCCCGCCAGCCATTGGCCGCCAGCTGCGTGACGCCGTGCAGGATCATCGCCGCAGGGACGGGCAACAGGAACAGCAGGCCGCCCATCAGCACCATGCCGCCGGCGATGCCGAACACACCGCTCAGGAACGACGTGCCGAGAACCAGCACGGCGAGCCCGATGAGGGCGAGCGGTCCGCTCAGTATCAGCTGCGCCCTCGAACCTACTGGAAGCTGTTTTCGAGCGTGCCGAGCCCCGTAATGCTCATGCGCACGACATCGCCCGGCTTGAGAAACCGCGGCGGCTTGAAGCCGATCCCGACGCCGACCGGCGTGCCGGTGGCGATGATGTCGCCGGGCACCAGGGTCAGGCCGGCCGAAATCGTCTCGACGAGGCTGGGGATGTCGAAGATCAGGTCGCTGGTATTCGCCTTTTGCCGGACCTCGCCATTAACCCGGGTTTCCAGATCGAGGTTCTCCGGGTCGACCTCGTCGGCGGTGGCGATCCACGGCCCCATCGGGCAGAAGGTGTCGAGCGCCTTGCCGAGGAACCACTGCTTGTGCTGTTTCTGGCGGTCGCGCGCCGTCACATCGTTGACGATCATATAGCCCCAGATGTGCTCGTAAGCCTTGGCCTTGGGGATGTTGCGGCCGCCCTTGCCGATCACCAGGGCGAGTTCGATCTCGTAATCGACCGACTGCGTGACGTCACCATGCAGTTGCACGACGTCGCCCGTTCCCACCACGCATGAGGCGGGCTTGGTGAAGACGGCCGGAAATTCGTCGACCTCCGCTCCCGCCACCGCGCCGGCCTCAAAGCCGCTCTGGGCAAATTCCTTGGCGTGGGCGTGATAATTCTTGCCGACGCAAAAGATGTTACGGCGCGGCGCCGGGATCGGCGCTTCGATCGTCAGGCTGTCGAGCGGCATCGGTTCGCCGACGGCGCGGATTTCGCCGCGCAGTCGATCGTAATGTTCGATCAGTTCCACCATGTCGGAGACGGCCGGCTCGATCGCCCGCACCATCTGATCCTCGACGACTCCGATCCGGGATTCGCCGTTCTTCGCATACCGTATGAACTTCATCCTGCCGGGCTTCCTCTCCAGTCCAGTGTCTGCTTTTTCGCGGGCGATTCAGCCGCGATAGTCCGATGCCGGCCGGGTGAAGAAGCCATGCAGGATCTGATAGGCCATCAGGAAGTTCTTCTGGGTAAAGGACGCATGCGAGATGCCCTTCATCACCGCGAACTCCTTGTCGGCGTTCGGCAAGCGCTTGAAGAAGGCGAGCAGGTCGTCGACGCCGGCGATGCCGTCGAACTCGCCGCGCATGACGATCGTCGCCGCCTCGAGCTTTTCCGGATCGACCAGCGGCAGCCGGGTGCACATGTCGATATAGGTGCCGTTCGGCATCGAATCGTCGAGCGCCAGCACCTGATCGATGAAGGGCTGGGCGAAGCTGTCATGCACGGTGCCCGGGTGGTCGCGAGTGAAGATCGACCACATGAATTCCTGGTTGACCGGACGGCGGACGGTGCCGCGCCAATCGTCGATCTTCTTGCGCCGCTGCTCCAGCGTCGGGCTGTCCTCGCCGGTCCAGACCATCGCATCGAGCGCCAGGCGACTGACACGGTCGGGATGGCGTTCGGCGAACGTCGCGGCGCGAAGCGCGCCGGAGGAAATACCATAGGCAAAGAGCGGCCCGCTCTCGCCGCGCGCGATGATGTAGTCGGAGACCGCCTTGGCGTCGTCGGCGCCGTCGGCGATCGTCGCCAAGACGTCCTCGCCCTTGTAGGAGCGGCCATAGCCGCGGCAATCAAAGCACCAGGTGTTGAAGCCACGGCTGGCGAACCAGTCCATGACCGAGGCTTCCGGCATGCCTTCGACCTGCAGGTCGAAGGTCGGCTGGCTAGCCATCGACGAGCCGTGCACGAACAGGATGGTGCCCCGGACGGGGCCATCGGCCACGCTCGGCTTCTCCCAGATGAAAACCTCCTGGCCCTGCGATGTCGTGCGGTGTGCCTTGCCTTCGGTCTTTGTCGTGGCGCGAATGTCGTCCTGCATGTTTCGGTCCTGATTGTTGGCGATAATGGGTTGGCTCAGATGCCGAGGCGCTTCATCTGTGGTTCCGGATAGCGCAGGCCCGCCGCCGCGCCGGGCGGGAAGGCCGCGTCGAGCTGGGCGCGTTCGGCGTCGGTGAGAACAAGGTCGAGCGAAGCGGCGTTCTCGTCCACACGCTGCGGTCGTTTGGTGCCGGGAATCGGCACGATGTCGTCGCCGCGCGAAAGCAGCCACGCCAGCGCCACTTGCGCCGGCGTCGCGCCATGGGCGTCAGCGCAGGCCCGCAGGCTCTCAAGCAGCCGAAGATTTTGCGCCAAGTTGTCGCCGGTGAAGCGCGGCATGTCGCGGCGCCGGTCTTTCTCCGCCAGATCGGCCTCGCCGCCGATTGCGCCGGTCAAGAACCCCCGCCCGAGCGGCGAATAGGGTACGAAGCCGATGCCGAGTTCGCGGCAGGTCGGCAGGATTTCCGTTTCCACGTCGCGGGTCCACAGAGAATATTCAGTCTGCACCGCGCTGAGCGGATGAACCGCATGGGCGCGGCGGATCGTCGACGCACCGGCCTCCGAAAGCCCGATGAAGCGTACCTTGCCCGCCTCGATCAGCCGCGCCATCGCCCCGACCGTGTCCTCGATCGGCACGTTCGGATCGACGCGGTGCAGGTAGTAGAGGTCGATCACCTCGGTTCCGAGTCGTTGCAGGCTCTTCTCGCAGGCGGCATGCGCATATTCCGGCGTGCCGTTCACCCCGGTCTTGCCGTCAGGCAGCCGCAGATTGCCGAATTTCGTGGCCAGGACGGCTTCTTTCCGCCGGCCTTCCAGCGCCGCGCCCAGCAGCTCTTCGTTGCGGCCGTTGGCGTACATGTCGGAGGTGTCGATGAAGTCGACGCCGCGATCCAGCGCGTGGTGGATCGTCGCGATCGACTCCTCTCGATCCGCCGGACCGTAGATATCGGTCATCGACATGCAGCCGAGGCCGATGGCCGAGACGGTCAGTCCCTGTTCGCCCAGCTTCCGGGTTTTCATGTCGCCTCCGATCCTTCGTTCAAGACCCTCACGCGCCCTGGAATTCCAGAATATGCAGGCCGCGATTGCGATCGAGCAGGTAGATGATGCCGTCCTCGCCGACCGCGACGTCGTTCGACTGGGGGCTCGGCTCGCCGCCGAGTGGTTCGGGGATGAAGAAGCCGACCTCCTCCGGCAAGGTGGGGTCCTTGGCGTCGATGATCCGCAGGCCGCCGGAAAACCAGGTGGCGTAGATCAGGGTCGTATCGAGCCGCTCGTGGAACTGATGCGCGCCGAACCGGCCGGGCGATTGGCTGTAGGGTGAGGCGTGCTCGCCCAGGCTGAAGATCGACAGCGGCTTGAGATCGCTCAGGTCGCTCGCGTCGAACAGCCAGAGGAAACCGTGCAGCCGGCCATGTAGATGGTCGTGCTCCTCGTCGATCGCCGCGGCGATGCGCCGGCCACCGATCGGGTTCTCGAACGGCATGACAGTATGGGTCGGCTCAGGAATCGCCGGATGGTAGTCATAGGCCCCGATGGTTTTTAGCTTGGTGATGTCGGTCGCGTCGATGACCCGGATCCCGGCGTTCCAGACCGCCGCCCACAGCTCGTCGCCGCATCGCATGGCGTGGTGGAGGCGGTTCTTCAGGCCCTGCCAATGTGGCGTCTCGCCGCCGGCTACGTGCTGGCCGGGCAGCGCCCAGCGCGCGACCTCGCGCGGCCGGGCGGGCTCGGCAAGGTCGTAGACGACCAGGATATTGCCGACATAGCCCTCCATCTCGGTCGAGATGTAGGCGTAACGTGCGTCGGCATCGAAACGGTGGACGCCGACGCCATGGGTGCGCTCGTAGGCGAGGAGGGACGGCTTGGTCCGGTCGGAGATATCCCAGATCTTGAAGCCGCCCTCGTCGTAGCTCTCGTTCGCGGCCTTGCGCAGCCGCGGCATGTCGCCGGGCGCGACGCCGACCCGCGCCGCCACCTCCGCCTCGCCCGGGTCACGGCCGAGTTCGTCGCGCAGCGCGATTTCCGCAGCGGCGATGCCCTTGGCGCGGCGTTTGAAGTGGCGGTCGTTCTGCTCGACATTGGTGATCATCAGGTCGCCGACGACGCGCAGCTTGTGGGTGTGCGAGGCGTCCGTCTCCAGCCGGATGTCCGCCACGACCTTCGGATTTCTGCGGTCCGAGACGTCGACGATCGAGGTGCCGTAGGGCGGTTTCATGTGCCCGATGAAGACATGATCGCCGTCGACCACGACCTGGCCACCACCGGGAATGTCGAGCATCGCGATCTGACGCACCCGGTGCGAAAGCGGCTGATCCGCGGGGCTCATCGACCGGCTCCCGCCGATGGTCCCGCCGCCCTGGCCCGCCGGTCGCGCCACCGCCCGGTGACGACCGGCAGCAGCAGGCTCAGGAGCAGCAGCACCCAGAGGATGTTGCCGATCGTGGAGGAGAACATCACCATCGGGTCGTTTCCGGAAATCCGCATGGCCAGGATGAAGGAGCGCTCGATCAGCGGGCCGAGGATCACCCCGATCAAAATGGCCGCGACGTGATAGCCGGTCTTGCGCGCCACATAGCCGATGATGCCGAAGGCGAAGGCGATGCCCATATCGAACAGGAATCCACGCGGGACGAAGGCGCCGACCAGCGTGAATGCGACGATCATCGGTGCGAGATACATGGTCGAGACGACGGTGATCCGCGACATGTAGCGAACCATCGGGACGATGGTGAGGAACATGAAGACGTAGGACACCGCCATCGCCGTTATGACGCCATAGGCCAGTTCCGGGGCCTCCACGAAGAGCCGCGGGCCGAACGGAAAGCCGTGGAACTGCAGCACGACCATCATCACCGCCGCCGTGCTGCCGCCCGGCACGCCGATGGCGAGCAGCGGCACCAGCGTCCCGGTGGTCACGCCGTTATTGGCGGCCTCGGGCGCCGCGACGCCGTCGGAAAAGCCGGTGCCGAACCGTTCCGGCGTTTTGGAGAACAGCCGGGCCTGCTGGTAGGCGACGAAGGCCGCGATCGAGGCGCCGGCGCCCGGAAGCACGCCGATCACCAGCCCGAGCAGGCTGGTCCAGGTGATCAACCACCATTTGCGGAAGGCCTGCAGGGTCTCGCTCAGGCTGTTCGCCCAGGTTGTGGCCGGCACGGCGACCGTCCCCTTGGTGTCGACGAGCCATTTCTGCTCGAGCATGACAAGGGCTTCGGAGATGGCGAACAGGCCGATCAAGGCGGGCACCAGCGGCACGCCGTCGAAGAGCTCGAGAAAGCCGAAGGTGCCGCGCGGCGTCGCGTAGATGTGGTCCGCACCCATCGCCCCGAGCATCAATCCGAAAGCGCCGGCGATCAGGCCCTTCAACATGTCCTGGGCAGCGATGGAGGCGATCAGCGCAAGGCCGAACAGCATGATCACGACCATCTCGACGCTGTGGACGTAGTAGCCGACGCGCGACAGCGCCGGCAGCGCGAACAGCGTCACGATCGAACTGATCAGCCCGCCCATCACCGACGCCACGAAACAGACGGCGAGCGCCTTGCTGGCCTGACCATTCTTGGTCATCTGGTAGCCGTCGAGCGTCGTCGCAGCGGCCCCGCCGGTGCCGGGGATGTTGAGCAGGATCGCCGGAATCCCGCCGCCGAGATGCGAGGCGCTGTAGAGCGCCACCATGAACACCAGCGCCACTTCCACATCGAGGGCAAGCGTCAGCGGCAACAGGATGATGATCGTGTTGTGCGCGGCGAAACCGGGGATCGCCCCCATGACGATGCCGATCAGCACGGCGGGAATGATCACCCACCAGAGGCTGAAGGAATGCAGGAACAGGCCCGTGATAAAGGCGGCGTCGAATTCCATCAGAAGATGGCTCCCATGAGCTGCTCGAACGGACCCTTGGGGAATCGGGTATTCAAGAGAACGATGAAGAAGAACCAACCGCCGAGGGCGGCAAGGCCGGCCGTCAGCAAGGCGCGCCCGACCGGGCGCGCGCCGGCGACGTGAAACGAGAGCGCCAGAAAGGCGAAGGTCGTGAGGGTGAAGCCGAGATAGGGAACCGCGAAAATATACGCGACGATCAGCGCGACGAAGATCGCCCGACTGGCGCGCGAAGCCGGCGCCCCGAAGAAGTCGCCGAAACCCATCGAATAACGGCCGCGGCGAAGGCCGATCGCGACTCGCGCCATGTAGATCAGGACGAGCAGCAGCATCAGCCCGGCGAGGATCATGCCGCTCATCTGCGCCTGCCAGGGAAAGCTCCGGACGGACAGCACGTAATAGATGGCGTAGGCGCCCGCGGCGATGGGGATGATGAGATCAGCCCCGACTGGTTTCCTGGTTTCGCGATCCAACATCGGCGAGATCCTGCTTGCGACCGGATGGGATAGGGGGCGGCCGCACGACCGCCCCCATCAGGCAAAAGTCTTCTTGCCCGAGGTGGGATTACTTGCCCGTCAAAAGATCGCGGTAGCGCTCCGCCAGTTCGCGGGTGGCCGCGGCCTCCGCCATCGCCGTTTCCTGGTCACCCGGCGTGATGAACTCGGGCGGGACGCCGGCCGCCTTCACCGCCTCGACATAGGCAGGATCCGCCATGGTCTGGTCGATGGTGGACTTCAGCAACTCGACCCGCTCGGGATATTGCTCGAGCGCCGCGGCGTGGACCGCCCAGGCGCGCGAACTGAACAGTTCCGGCAACTCGGTTCCAAGCGCCCCGTTCACGGTCGGGGCGTTTCCGGACGCCTCGGGAACGGTGTTCTTATTGGCGAAGATGCCGAGAATGCGGGCCTGATCGCCGAGCGCGATCGGGTTGGCCAGCGGCAAGGCCGAGGCGTCGACCTCGCCGGTGATCGCCGCCATCGCCGTCGGATTGCCGCCGCCGAACGGGATCAGGTTGAACTGGGCGCCGGTCGCCTCGCCGAGCGCCAGCATGCCGATCGAGGCCGGATGGGGCAGACGGCTGACCGAAATGCTCACTGGCCGCTTCTTGCCTTCCTCGACAAGCTGCTCGAGCGATTCAAACGGCGAATCCGCGCCTACCCAGACCGCCATTGGTTCGGTGCTGGTACGCCGGATGTAGACCAGATCCTTGCCGATATCGATGCCGACATTCTGCAGCGTCAGCATGATGACCTCGGGACCGAGGTTCGAGAACAGCAAATTGTAGGCGTTCGGCTCTTTCTGCATGAAGAATTCATAGCCGACCTGCCCCGCGGCGCCGGGGTAGTAGCCGAATTCGAAGTTGGTTTTCAGATATGTGTTCCAGACCTGGACGAAAGCGCGGGAATCGCGATCAGCGCCGCCACCTTCTCCGGTCGGGATGGTGATTTCCATGTTGCCGGCGGGATAATCCTGGGCGAAGGCCGAGCGGCCGAGACCGAGCGACAGCGCCGCGGCACCGGCCGCCGTGCCGGCAAGAAACTTGCGGCGAGACGGATGTGTGGTGAATTTCATCGTGTAACCTCCCTGGTAAACGCGGTAAGCCGCATCGTTCTCGTTTCTATCCGAGGCCTTATTGGTTGACCTTTACGGCATTCTGGTATATTCTTGGTTTGGTATTGTCAACCAATGAAAGACGCAATGCAAGGTTTCGATTCCAAGCGAGGCTCCGCCGATCTGGCGCTGGACGAACTCCGGCGGCTTTTGCGCGACGACGGCCTGGCTCCCGGCGTCAGGCTGCCGACGGAGCGCGCGCTCGCCGATCGGCTGGGGATCAATCGGGCGACCTTGCGCAAGGCCTTGGCGCGCCTTGAGATGGAGGGAGCGATCGTCCGACATGTCGGACGCGGCACCTTCGTCAGCGCGCCGCCCGAGGCTTCGAAGGCACCCGCCGAAAACGCCTCGCCGATCGAGCTCATGGAGGCCCGTCTGGTTCTGGAGCCCGCCATCGCGCGCGAAGCGGCCTTGCGGGCGCGCAAGGAGGATCTGGAACGGCTGGAGCTGTGCCTCGTTCGCTCTGAATCCGCCGACGGATTCGAGGCCTTCGAGGAATGGGACATCGCCTTTCACCGGGCCTTGGCCGACGCGACCCAGAACGCGGTCTTCACGATGGTGATGGAGATGATGCGGACCATGCGCAGCACGGCGGAATGGGACAGGCTGAAGCGGGCGTCGTTCAACCCGGACCTGCGGGACCGCTATCGCATCGAGCACCGGGCCATTCTTCGCGCCCTTGAGGCGCGCGATCAGGCCGCCGCCGCCATGGCGACGGTCCAGCATATGCAGACCGTCTACGCCGCGATTTCCGGCAAGCAATGGCCTCCCATCGATCAACCCGCGATATCGCGACGCCGCATACGGGAAGACATGGCCGACCGCGTCTAAAACGGGATGAAGAAAGGTGCGGACCGGCTTTCCGCTCGCATTTCGCGCGAACTGAGGGGAAGCGATCAGGACCTGGCGTTAGAACGAAGAAATCCATCGACCCGCGCCAGCGCCTTGCGGATGTTGTCCTCGGAATTGGCGTAGGACAGCCGCACATAGCCCTCGCCGAGAATACCGAAATCGGGGCCGCCGATCAGCGCGACTCCGGTCTCCTCGAGCAGCGCGGACGCCAGCTTCTTGGCCTTCCAGCCGGTCCCGGCAATGTTCGGGAAGGCATAGAACGCGCCCTTCGGCGTCGCGCAGGTCACGCCCGGCAGGGCGTTCAGCCCGTCGACGACGACCCGGCGGCGGCGGTCGAACGCGGCCATCATCGCCGCGACATCGTCCTGCGGCCCGTCGATCGCCGCGATCCCGGCGAACTGGCTCGGCGCGTTGACGCAAGACCAGCAATTGACCGCGAGCTTGCGGATCTTGTCGTAGAGCTGGTCGGGCCAGATCGACCAGCCCATGCGCCAGCCAGTCATCGCCCAGGTCTTCGACCATCCGTTCAGCACGATCAGCCGATCGCGCAGTTCGGGAAAGGTCAGCAGCGAGCAATGTTCCTCGCCGTCATAGGTCATGACATCGTAGATCTCGTCCGACAGGATCGCCACGTCCGGATGATCGGCGAGCCCCTTCACCAGTTTCTCGATCTCGGCCCGCGGCGTGACGCCGCCGGTCGGATTGGCGGGGGAATTCAGGATCAGGAGCCGCGTCCGGGGGGTGATCAGCGACAGGGTTTCGTCGGCCGAGAAGGCAAAGCCATTCTTCTCGCGCACCGGGACCGGCACCGGCGTCGCGCCGGTATATTCGATCATCGAACGATAGATCGGAAATCCCGGATCGGGATAAAGAATCTCGGCGCCCGCCTCGCCGAACATGACGATCGCGGCATACATGGTCGGCTTGCCGCCCGGCAGGATCACGATGCTCTCCGGCGACACCTCGACGCCGGTCGTCGTCAGCGTTCGCCGCGCCACCGCCTCGCGTGTCGCCAGCAGCCCGGTTGCCGGCGTATAGCCGTGGTGGCCGTCGCGCAGCGCCTTGATTGCCGCTTCGACGATATGGTCCGGGGTGCGAAAATCCGGCTGGCCGATGCCGAGATTGATGATGTCCTTGCCCGTGGCGCTGAGCGCGGTGGCGCGCGCGAGCACGGCGAAGGCGTTCTCTTCGCCAATGCGATCGAAGCCTGAAATCGTGTGGAGCATCATCGTCTCTCGGAAAGCGTGGGCACAAGACCGCGGCTCTCGACGCGCATCCACGCGCCGGGATTTCGCGGCCACTGCCTAAGCCATGCCGGCGTCGAAGTCGAGTTGCGTCGCTTGGGTGCGGCGGGGCCCGATGCCACGCATCGCCTCACAGACAGGCGCGGATCAGGTCGCGGGTGTTCTCGGCCGTCATCGCGACCGGATTGCCGCCGGTGCTGGGATCGCGCAGCGCCATCTCGGTCAGGCGATCGATGTCGGGATCGACGACGCCCAACGCCGTCAAGTTGGCGGGGATGCCAAGCTCACCGGTGAGTTCGCCGACGAAGGCGTCGAACCCCTCGAAGCCGCCGGCGATGCCGAGATAGGCCGCCGCCCGTTCGATCCGCGCTTCGATCGCCTCGCGGTTGAAGGCAAGCACCGGCCGCATGACGACGGCGTTGGTGGTGCCGTGATGGGTGTGATGGAGGGCGCCGATCGGATGCGAGATCGCATGGATGGCGCCGAGACCCTTCTGGAAGGCGGTCGCGCCCATCGCGGCAGCGCTCATCATCTGGGCGCGGGCCTCGATGTCGGAGCCGTCGCGAAAGGCGCGCGGCAGATACTCCTTGACCAGCCGCAGACCCTCCAGGGCGATCCCCTGGCTCATCGGATGGAAATGCGGCGAGCAATAGGCCTCCAGGCAATGGGCGAAGGCATCCATGCCGGTGCCGGCGGTGATCGCCGGCGGCATCCCGATGGTGAGCTCGGGATCGCAGATGACGACCTGGGGCATCAGCTTCGGATGGAAGATGATCTTCTTGGTCTCGGTCGCCGCGTCAGTCAGGACTCCCGCGCGGCCGACCTCCGATCCAGTTCCCGCGGTCGTCGGCACCGCGACGATCGGGGCGATCGCGTCGGCATTCGCCCGCGTCCACCAGTCGCCGATGTCCTCCAGGTCCCAGACCGGGATCGACTGCCCGGCCATCAGCGCGACGAGCTTGCCGAGATCGAGACCCGAGCCGCCGCCGAAGGCGATGACACCGTCATGGCCGCCGTCGCGATAGGCCTTCACCCCGGCGTCGAGATTTGCGCCGTTCGGGTTCGGATCGACATCGGCGAACATCGCCCGTCCCAGCCCCGCCTCCTGCATCAGGTCGAGCGCGCGGGCGGTGACCGGCAGCTTGGCCAGGCCCCTGTCGGTGATCAGCAGCGGGCGCGCGATGCCGGCGGCCGCGCAGGCGTCGGCGAGTTCCGCGATGCGTCCGGCGCCGAAACGGATGGCGGTGGGATACGACCAATTGCCCCAGAGCTTCATGGGTCAGGCTTTCTTCAGATGATAGGATTTCGGGCGGGTCACGCTGCGATAGCCGAGCGTCGACAGCGCCGCGCCACGGCCGGTGTCCTTGCAGCCGGTCCAGCAGAGCGCCGGGTCGAGATAGTCGCAGCGGTTCATGTAGATCGTCCCGGTCTCGATCTGACGGCCGATCCGCTCCGCCGCGTCAGCGTCCCGCGTCCACAGCGAGGCGGTCAGTCCGAAGGGCGAATCGTTCATCAAAGAGATCGCCTCCGCGTCCGACGATACCCGCATGATGCCGACGACGGGGCCGAAGCTCTCGTCGCGCATGACGCGCATGGAATGGTCGACATCGATCAGGATCTGCGGGGCGAGATAGGCGGTGTCGCCCGTGTCGGCCGGAAACAGCGCCGGATCGATCAGCGCCCTGGCGCCGGCATCGATCGCTTCCTTCACCTGGGCCCGGACCTCGCGTGCGAAGCGGATGTTGGCCATCGGCCCGAGCGTTGTTTCCGGGTCGAGCGGATCGCCGAGACGATAGGCTTCCACGATCTTGACCGCCTTCTCGACGAAGGCGTCGAAGAGCGCGTCCGCGACGTAGATCCGCTCGATCCCGCAGCAGCATTGGCCGGAGTTGAACATCGCGCCGTCGATCAGCGTCTCCACCGCCGCGTCGAGATCGGCGTCTTCGCGGACATAGCCCGGATCCTTGCCGCCGAGTTCCAGCCCGACGCCGGTGAAAGTGCCCGCCGCGGCGCGCTCGATCGCCCGTCCGCCGCCGACCGACCCGGTGAAATTGACGAAGTCGAAGGCGCGAGCGCGAAGAAGCTCGGCGGTCGTCTCATGGGTGACGTGGATCGCCTGGAACAGCCCGTCCGGCAGGCCGGCGGCGCAGAACGCGGCGGCGAAGCGTTCGCCGGCGAGGATCGTCTGCGTCGAATGCTTCAGCACCACCGCGTTGCCGGCGGCCAGCGCCGGCACGATCGTGTTGACCGCGGTCAGATACGGGTAGTTCCAAGGCGCGACGACCAGTACGAGGCCGAGGGGTTCATAGGCGATGAAGCGGCGAAAGGCGTCGGAATCCTCGATCACCGTCGGCTCCAGCGCGTCCTTCGCCAGCGCGGTCATGTGGAAGGCACGCTCCTTCACGCCGCCGATCTCGCCGCCGTAGCGCACCGGCCGGCCCATCATCCGGGCGAGTTCGGGAACGATCTCGTCGTTCATCGCCTCCAGCGCCGCAATCGCCCGGTCGACGATCGCGACACGCTCGGCAAGCGGTCGAACCGCCCAATCCTTCTGCGCCGCCCGCGCGGCCGCAAGGCGTGGCGCCAGCGCCGCCGCGTCCTCGGTGTCCCGACGGACCAAGACGCTGCCGTCGATCGGAGAGATACAGGTCAATTCGCTCATCACAACCTCTCAGGAGCGCTCGAAGCCGCGCCGGACTTCCCAGTCGGTCACATGGGAATCATATTCGCGCTGCTCCCACCGGGCGGCATGCACATAATGGGCGACGACGTCGTCGCCCAGGGCCTGTCTCAGCATCGCGGATTGGTCGAAAGCCTCGGTGGCGGCGCGAAGCGTCGACGGGACGTGCCGCATCCCCTCCCGCGCGCCGTAGGCATCACCCTCGAAGGCCGGCTCCAGCGCCAGCTTTTCCTCGATCCCGGCGATGCCGGCGGCGATCTGGCCGGCGAAAGCGAGATAGGGATTGAGATCCGAGCCGCCGACCCGGCACTCGACCCTGACGCCCTTGGTACCAGCGCCGCACAGGCGATAGCCGGCGGTGCGGTTGTCGAGGCTCCACACGGCCATGGTCGGCGCGAAGGTGCCGGCGACGAAGCGCTTGTAGGAATTGACGTTCGGCGCGAGCAGCAGCGTGACGTCGTCGGCGTATTTCAGCAGCCCGGCCAGATAGTGCCGCATCAGTTCCGACATGCCGTGCTCGGCCTCGGCGTCATAAAAGGCGGGCTCGCCGCCCAAGGTCTGCAGGGACTGGTGGACATGGCTGGACGAGCCGGCGGAGCTGTCGTTCCACTTCGCCATGAAGGTCGCCGCGCGGCCCTTGGCCCAGGCGATCTCCTTGACGCCGTTCTTGACGATGACGTGATTGTCGGCGGCGGTCAGCGCGTGATCGTATTTGACGTTGATCTCTTCCTGGCCCGCCGAGGCCTCGCCCTTCGAGCATTCGACCGGGATGCCGGCGCCGTAGAGCCCGTTGCGGACGGCGCGCATCACCTCCTCTTCCTTGGTCGTCTGGAGGATGTGATAGTCCTCGTTATAGGCGCTGACGAGGGAAAGATCGCGGTAGCCGGCCCGCTCGGCGGCCGCGAAACTGTCCTCGAACAGGAAGAATTCGAGCTCCGAGGCCATTGTCGGCCGCAGCCCGATCGCCTCCAGCCGCGCGATCTGGCGCTTCAGGACGGCACGGGGCGAATGGGCGACCGGCCCGTCGGCGTCATGATCCTCCACGTCGCAGAGGACCAGCGCCGTTGCTTCCAGCCAGGGCACCCGGCGCAGCGTCGACAGGTCCGGCCGCATGACGTAGTCGCCATATCCCGCCGCCCAGCTCGTTGCCTCGTATCCCTCCACCGTGTTCATCTCCATGTCGGTGGCGAGGAGATAGTTGCAGCCATGGGTCTCTTCCCAGGCGCTCTCGACGAAGAACGCGGCGTGGAAACGCTTGCCCATCAGCCGCCCCTGCATGTCCACCTGGACCACCAGGACGGTGTCGATCTCGCCGCTCTGAACGGCCTGTTTCAGTTCGTCGAAGGTCAGTTTGCCGGGCATCGGTGAGACACGTCGCAGCTGGAGTGAGGGAGCCGCGGCGCCGATCGTGGCGCCGCGGCTGGGTGAGGTTCGATCAGCTCAATTCTAGCTGTAGCGGTAAGGCTTGCCGGCTTTCGCCATCACGTCGTTGTACTCGCGGAAGATCTTCACCACACGCGCCGTGCGCTCGCTGGTCGCGGCGATCTCGTCCCAGAACTTGAACGCCTCGGCTTCCACCGTCGCCCATTCCTCTTCCGGGATGGTGGTCAGCTTCAGTTTGTCGCCGTTGACACGCAGCTTGGCTTCGCCGCCCCAATACCATTGCTGGCGGAAGTAGTGGGAGGAATCCATCGCCAGCTTCAACAGCATCTTCAGGTGCTCCGGCAGCTCATCATACTTCTCCTGGTTGGCGAAGAACGAGCCGCACCAGGCGCCGGAGATGTTGTTGGTGAGGAAGTATTCGGTCACGTCGGCCCAGCCGACGGTGTAGTCCTCGGTGATACCGGACCAGGCGATGCCGTCGAGTTCGCCGGTCTGCAGCGCCACCTCGACGTCTTCCCAGGGCAGCGTCACCGGCACGATGCCGAAGCGGGTAAGGAAGCGGCCGGCCGTCGGGAAGGTGAAGATCCGCTTGCCCTTCAGATCCGCGAGGCTGTTGATCGGCTCCTTGGTGGCGAAGTTGCAGGGATCCCAGGAGCCGGCGGAGAGCCATTTGACGCCCTCGACCTCGCCATAGGCCTCTTCCCAGATCTCTTTCAGCCCGTATTGCTCGAACAGCACCGGCACGTCGAGGCTGTAGCGGGTGCCGAAGGGAAAATAGCCGCCGAACACCGAGATATCGACCGGCGCGGCGATCGAATCGTCGTCCGACTGGACCATGTCGATGGTGCCGCGCTGCATGGCGCGGAACAGTTCGCCCGTCGGCACGAGCTGATCGGCGAAGAACAGCTCGATCTCCATCTGGCCATTGGCCGCCTTGTTGAAGTCGTCGACCATGCCCTTGACGACGAATTCGGCGAGCGCAGGGCCGGCATAGGTCTGCAACCGCCAGCGGATCGGCGCGCTTTGGGCATGAACGGCCGGGGCGGCGAGGGTCGAGGCACCGGCCGCCGCCGTGACAACGCCCGCCTTCTTGAGGAAATCGCGTCTGTTCGTCATGTCGTCGCTTCCTTCTGTTGCGGCCCGGTCAGGCCGGTTGCACGGGCTTTGCCGCCCGCTTGTTTTGCCGACCAGCTTGGTCAGCGACCATTGGAATAGGCGTATTCCGGCAGCCACAGCGCGATCTGCGGAAAGGCGGTGACGATGCCGAGGCCGACGATCATGATGCCGACGAACGGCCAGACCGAGCGGTAGATGTCGGACAGCGTGATTTCGGGCGGCGCCATCGCCCGCATCAGGAAGAGATTGTAGCCGAAGGGCGGCGTCATATAGGCGATCTGGCAGGTGATCGTGTAGAGGACGCCGTACCAGACGAGGTCGAAACCGAGGGCGCCGACAAGCGGAATGTAGAGCGGCGCGACGATGACCAGCATGGCCGTGTCGTCGAGGAACATGCCAAGCAGAATGTAGGAGATCTGCATCATGATGAGGATCTGCCAGGGCCCAAGCCCCAGATCCTCGGTGAAGAAGCTGTCCAGCGCTCGAGACGCGCCGACACCGTCGAAGATGCTGCCGAAGGCGAGCGCCGCCATGATGATCCAGAAGAACATGCAGGAGATGAGGAGCGTCTTTCGCACCGTCTCGTGCAGCACATGGAGGGTCAACCGACGCTTGACCAGGGCCGCGATCATCGCCGCCACCGCGCCGACGGCGGAGCTTTCCACCAGGCTGGTGACGCCCATGACGAAAAGGCCGGTCATGGCGAAGAAGATGAACAGCGGCAGGATGCCGGCCTTGAGCAGACCGATCTTTTCCGCGCGGGTGATGCCCTCCCGCTCTTCCAGCGGCAGGGCGGGACCCAGCTCCGGGTTCACCCGGCAGCGGAGGTAGATATAGACGACGAACATCGCCGCGATCATCAGCCCCGGAAACACGCCGGCGAGCCAGAGCTGGCCGACCGGCTGGCGCGCGATCATGCCGTAAAGGACGAGGACGACGCTCGGCGGCACCAGGATGCCCAGGGACGATCCCGCCTGGATCACCCCCGTCACCATGACCTTGTCGTAGCCGCGCCGCAACAGTTCGGGCAGCGCGATCGTCGCGCCGATCGCCATGCCGGCGACGGAGAGCCCGTTCATGGCCGAGATCATCACCATCAGCCCGATCGTCCCGATGGCGAGGCCGCCGGCCGTGCCGCCCATCCAGACGTGGAACATGTGGTAGAGATCGTCGGCGATGCCGCTCTCCGACAGCATGTAGCCCATGAAGATGAACAGCGGCAGCGTGAGCAGCGGATACCATTTCATCAGCTTCATCACGGCCGAGAAACCCATCTCCGAGCCGCCGTCGCCATAGAGAAACAGCGCGGTCACGACCGCGACGCCGCCGATGACGCCGAAGACGCGCTGGCCGGTCAGCAGCATCACCATCATGCTGGCGAACATGAGGATGGCGATCATCTCGTAGCTCACGAGGATGCCCCCCGCTCGGCTTCGTCCGGTTCCCGGTCGCGCGGGTGGTCGACCTCGTCTTCCCGCGGCAGCCGCTCGACCCCGGGCAGCACGATTCCCCGTGCCTCGGCGACGTTGCGGATCAGCATGGCGATGGCTTGAAGCAGCATCAGCACGATGCCGCAGACCATGACGATCTTGATCGGCGCCATGTAGGGCCGCCAGGACGAATAGCTCCGCTCGCCATATTCCAGCGCATAGGCCGTGGATGAGAGGCCCCCGTAGAGGAGGATGCCGAGGTAGAAGATCAGGAGAAGGATCGTGACCGCGTCGGTCGCCGCCTGTGCGCGTGGGCTCCAGCGCCCGTAAGCCAGGTCCATGCGGACATGGGCGCCCATCTTGAGCGAGTATCCACCGCCGACCAGGAAATAGGCCACCATCGCGAACTGGGCCATCTCCAGCGTCCACAGCGATGGCAGGAAGAAGGTCTTGGTGATCGTCGAATAAAACAGGATGCCGATCATCCCGAAGATCGAATACATCGTGACGAGACCCACCCAACCGTTCACGCGGTCGATGAACCGGACATAGGCGGCCAGCCGCTTCATGCCGCTGCCCCTTTCGACGCGCCGGCCGAGAGCGAGGCTTGGGCGCGCGATACCCAGGCTGCCAGGCTGCTGGCAATCTCGACCACGTCCCCGGGCGTGGCGATCAGGTCGTTGCGGATCTCGATCATCGCATTGGCCATCCCATGCGGAACCGCGTGGGTCGCCAGCGTATGCATGACCCCGTCAGCCGGACCGTATGGCTCGTTGCGGCGCATGTCGAGCGAGCCATCGGCCGCCTCCAGGATGGCATCGGCGAGGCGCTGGTCGCTGTCGTGCAGGATGCCGATTTCCACGGACCGGCGCTCTCCGGCATAGACCGGGGTGAAGGAATGGATCGTCAAAAGGACGGGGTTGGCATGGGTGGCGCGATGCCGCGCGACGGCCTTTGCCAATGCGCTCTCGAACGGCCGATAGAAGCGTTCGACCCGGTCGGAGCGCGCCGCCGCGATCAGCCCAGTATTGCCGGGAATCTCGTGGACTTCACTGCGCGCGGGAATCGAATCCTCGGCCTCCGGCGGCCGGTTGCAGTCATAGACGAGCCGCGACACCTTTTGCGCGACGAGCGGTGCGTCGAACGTCTCCGACAGATGCCGTGCCACCGCCAATGCTCCCGGGTCCCAGGCGGCGTGGCTGGCTTTGGTCGCCGCACCGATGCCGAGATCGCCGAACTCGGCGGGAATCGCGTTCGAGGCATGTTCGCAGACCAGAAGAATGGTGCCGGCCCCGTCCGGATTGATCACCTCGACCGTTTGAGCGCGCGAGCCGGCGGACGGCTCCTTCGGTGTTGCACTCCCTTCGGACAAGGCGTTACCTCTCGACTGGCTCTGAAACGATCATTACAGAGTTACCTACCATGTCAAGCGCGCCCGGCCGCGAAATTCGGCGGCGGGCTGGCGCCATGTTACGAGGCCGGCGCGGATGAACGGGGAGCTTTTCTATGACGACGAGCGATGACCGGACGGTCGCGGAGCTGATCCGCGCCGCGTTTCCCGATCTGACCCGCGCCGAGCGGCAGCTGGCCGACGCCATCCTCGAGGACTATCCGATTTCGGGGCTCGGCAGCATCACCGCCCTATCGGAAAGCTCCGGCGTTTCGACGCCGACGGTGCTGCGCATGGCGCGCAAGCTCGGCTTCGACGGCTTCACGCATTTTCAGGCGAGCCTGCGCGGCGAACTGAAGATGATGATTTCCGATCCCGTCGCCAGGCGCGAGCACTGGACCGACGAGCTGCCGCACGCCCATATCCTCAACCGCTTCGCCGAGGCGGTATCCGACAATCTGCGCAAGACACTGCAGCGGATGAACGTCGAAACCTTCGACGCCGCGACGGCCCTTCTGGCGGACCCCGATCGCGCGGTGTTCGTCGTCGGCGGCCGTGTCACCCGTTCGCTGGCCGACTATTTCTTCAGCCTGCTCCAGGTCATCCGCGACGGCGCGCATCTGTTGCCGCCCAACGCCAATATCTGGCCGCACAGCGTGTTGAGCATGAAGGAGGGCGACGTTCTCCTGATCTTCGACATCAGGCGCTATGAGCGCGAACTCCTGAGTCTCGCCAAGATGGCCCGCGCGCGCGGCGTGACCATCGTGTTGATGACCGACCAGTGGGGATCGCCGATCACCACCCACGCGGCGCACGGCTTTCATGCCCGGATCGAGGTACCGTCGGCCTGGGATTCGACCGTCGTCCTGACCTACATGGTGGAGGCCCTGCTGGCCGGCATCCAGGCGATCCACTGGGACACCGCGCGGCGGCGGATGAACGAGCTCGAAGGCCTGCTCGACGAAACCGCGATGTTCAAGAAGTTCACATGAGGGGCGAATAGATCAGGCCGCCGGCTCTGCGGCCACGCCGCCCTGCCGGCCCCTATCCCCCGCCCTCGCGTTGGCCACGGCGGCGGGCCTGAACGATCTCGGCGAGGATCGACAGGGCGATCTCCTCCGGCGTGATTGCGCCCAGATCGAGACCCGCCGGCGCCTTGACCCGAGCGAGCGCCGCCGGGTCGGCGCCTTCGGCGGCCAGCGTCTGGCGCAGCGCCGCCATCTTGCGCCGACTGCCGACGAAGGCGTGGGTGTCGGCCGCGATCCCCAGCGCGGCTGTCAGCGCCGCCTTGTCGCCCCGACCTTGCGTCGAGACGACGACGAAGCGCCGCGCCTCTTGCAGGCCATCGACCGCAAAGCAGTCTGCCACGCGGTCGGCGTCCGGCGCGCCCGGCCGATCCTCCACCGGGGCCGCGAGGGTGACGTGGAAGCCGAGCGGCCGCGCCTGGCTCGCCAGCGCCATCGCGACGGGACTGGCGCCAAGGATCACCAGCGAGGGCTGCGGCAGCACGGGCTCGATGAAGATGTCCATGGTGCCCTCGCTCGGGCACATGTTCTTGGCGAAGCGCACGCCCTCGCGGCTTTCGCCGGGGCTGACGCCGAGTTCGGCGAGTAGGTTTTCGGGCTGCACCGAGACCAGCCGCGCCACCCCGTCGGCGAGCGCCTCGCGCGCCGCCTTCAGCACCGCGCCACGGGCGCAGCCGCCGCCGATCCAGCCAGCCGCGATGGTGCCGTCCGCACGGATCACCGCCTTGGCGCCGGCCTTGGCCGCGGTCACCGAAACGGTCCGCACGACGGTCGCCAGAACGAAGGCTTCCTCGGCCGCCTTCAGCCGGGATATCAGGTCGATCACGTTGACATGGGCGGTCATCGCAAGGGGTCCGTCACAGTTTCGCCAGATAGGGTTCGAGGTCGGCAAGGCTCTGCAGCGTGTGCGCCGGGGCATAGAGGTCGACATGGGGCAGCGCCGCCTTGATGCCGGCGGCCTCCGGCGCGTAGCCCTTCCAGCCGATCATCGGGTTCAGCCAGACGATCCGGCGGCAGCGCCGGGAAAGCCGCGCCATCTCCCGGCCAAGCAGCGCCGCGTCGCCGGTCTCGTAGCCGTCGGAAACGATCATGACGCAGGTCCGCGAATGGATCACCCGCGCCGCGTGCCAGCGGTTGAAGGTCTGAAGGCTCTCGCCGATCCGCGTGCCACCGCCGGCGCCTTGCGCCATCATCGACAGCCGGTCGAGCGCGCGGACGGGGTTCCTCTCCTTCATCGCGTCGGAGACATGGGCGAGCCTTGTATGGAACAGGAAGGCGTCGGCCTCGCGAAACTCGTCCAAAACGCCGTGGATGAAGCGAAGAAAGACGCCGGTGTAGAGGCTCATCGAGCCCGACGCGTCGAGCAGCATGACCAGCCGCAGCGGCTTCTCCTTGCGGCGGCGCTTCACCAGGGTGATCGGCACCCCGCCATGGCTGATATTGCGGTGGATGGTGCGGCGAAGGTCGAGCCGGTAGCCGCGGCGGCGGGCAAGATCGCGGCGGGTGAGGCGCGTGCGCATGGTCCGCGCCAGGCGCGCGGCGATGTCGTGGGCCGCCGCGATCTGCGCCGGATCGGCGATCTTGCGAAAATCGGTTTCGGCGAGATTGTCAGCCCGTGACGCGCCTTCCATGCGGCCGACGCCGTCGCGGTCCTCGCCGGGCTCGTCGCCGGCAGGCATCTGGTCCGGCGCCGTGTCGCCGCCTGAATGGGCGGCGTCGTTGCGCAGATTCTTGAGCGATGGGCTGTTGGCGGCCCGGGTCGATCCGGAGATCGCCGAGCGCGAGCGCACCCGCTTGCCGAGCCAGAAGGCGTCGAACAGGCCGTCGAAGACCTCCCAGTCGGCCTTGCGCGCGGCGAACAGATGTTTGAAGGCCGCCCGCAGTAGGCCGGGCCGGTCGCCATAGCCGGACGCCAGCAGCATCGCCGCGTCCTGGCCCTCGCTGAGGCCGACGGCAAAGGCATTGTCGCGCAAGGTGCGCAGGAACGCCGCGAGCTTGTCGGCGACAAGCGCCGACAACGCCTCGGGCTCCCCCGGCACCAGGGCCGGCGCGGGGCCGGCGGCGCTCACGCCACCTTCCCCAGCAGGCGCTCCGTCACTTCCCGCGACAGCCGCGCCTTGTCCTCTTGGGTCTTCAACAGGCACATCAGCGTTTCATGCACCGTCTCCGGCCGGTCGGCGAGATCGCGCACGTCGAGGCCGACCAGCGCCGCCGCCCAGTCCAGCGTCTCGGCGACACCGGGAACCTTGCGCAGATCCTCCTTGCGGATGCTTTCGACCATCCGCGCGATCTGCAGCGCCAGCGAGGCGCCGGCGCCCTCAACCCGCGCCATGATGATGCGGGCCTCGCGATCGACGTCGGGGTAGTCGACATAGTGATAGAGGCAGCGCCGGCGCAGCGCGTCCGACAGCTCGCGCGTGCCGTTCGAGGTCAGCACGACATGCGGAATCGAGACGGCGGTGATGGTGCCGAGCTCGGGGATCGACACCTGGAAGTCCGACAGCAGCTCGAGCAGAAACGCCTCGAACTCCTCGTCGGCGCGGTCGACCTCGTCGATCAACAGGATCGGCGGCTTTTCCCGGCGGATCGCGGCGAGAAGCGGGCGCTCCAGGAGGTATTTTTCCGAGAAGATCTGGTCCTCGATCTCGCCCGCCTTGCCGCCTGCTTCAACCTGGTGCGCCTGGATCGCCAGCAATTGCCGCTGGTAGTTCCATTCGTAGAGCGCCGCCGACTGGTCGAGGCCCTCGTAGCATTGCAGCCGGATCAGCTCGGCCGAATGCACGGCCGCCAGCGCCTTGGCGACCTCGGTCTTGCCGACGCCGGCCTCGCCTTCGAGAAGCAGCGGGCGCTTCAGAAGGTCCATCAGCGAGATCGCCACCGCCAGTTCGCCGTCGGCGATGTAGCCCGCCCCAGCGAGGCGCTCGGCGATCTGGTCGCGGGACAGACTCATGGCCGGTGCTCCGGTCTCCCCCGCGGCGCCGGCCGCGCGCCGATCGTGACGCGCGACGCCGCCATGCTTTGCCCTCTCACGACAGGCTCAACCGAGCGCGCCGAGGTCTTTCGCCGCCTTCCAGTTGCGCCAGAAATCATGCGGCATCTGGATATGCGTCGAGCCCAGAAACGAAAAGGCGTCGTTGACGGCGTTGGAGAAGGCCGGCACGCCGCCGACATTCGGGCTTTCGCCCACACCCTTGGCGCCGATCGGGTGATGCGGCGAGGGCGTGACCGTGAAATCGGTCTCCCAATGCGGGGTCTCGACGGCGGTCGGCATGAAGAAATCCATGAACGAGCCGGTGATGACGTTGCCCGTTTCGTCGTAACGGATTTCCTGACCCATCGCGATGGCGAAGGCTTCGGTCAGACCGCCATGGACCTGCCCCTCGATGATCATCGGATTGATCCGCGTGCCGCAATCGTCCAGCGCATAGAAGCGGCGGATCTTGTAGACGCCGGTGTCGACGTCGATCTCCATCACGCAGATATAGGCGCCGAAGGGATAGGTCATGTTGGGCGGATCGTAATAGCTGACCGCCTCCAGCCCCGGCTCCATGCCCGGCGGCACCGAATTATAGGCCGCCCAGCAGATGTCCTTCATCGACATGGTCTTTTCCGGCAGCCCCTTCACCCGGAAACCATCGATGTCCCATTCCAGATCGCCTTCATGGACCTCGAGCTTGTAGGCCGCGATCATCTGCGCCTTGGCCTTGATCTTGCGCGCCGCCATGGCGATCGCCGCGCCGGCCACCGGGGTCGAGCGCGAGCCGTAGGTGCCGAGACCGTAGGGCGCGGTGTCGGTGTTGCCCTCCTCGACCATGATGTCGTCGGCGGGAATGCCGATTTCCGTCGCGATGATCTGGGCCCAGGTGGTCTCGTGGCCCTGGCCCTGGCTCTTGGAGCCGACGCGGGCGATGCCGGCGCCGGTCGGGTGCATCCGGATCTCGCAGCTGTCGAACATGGCGATGCCGAGGATGTCGCAGTTCTTCGACGGGCCGGCGCCGACGATCTCGGTGAAGAAGGAAACGCCGAGGCCCATGATCTCGCGCGTCTCGCCGCGCTTGAAGGCCTCGCGCTTTTCCGCCTGCTCCTTGCGCAGGCCGGCGTAGTCGACCGCCTCCATCATCTTCTTCATGGCGGTGTGGTAGTCGCCGGAATCATATTCCCAGCCGAGCGCCGAATGATAGGGAAACTGCTCCGGCTTGATGAAGTTCTTCAACCGCAGTTCGGCCGGGTCCATGCCGAGCTTCTGGGCGAGAATGTCCATCCCGCGCTCGATGCAATAGGCGGCCTCCGTCACCCGGAACGAGCAGCGATAGGCGACGCCCCCTGGGGCCTTGTTGGTGTAGATGCCGTCGACCGCCACATGCGCCGTCGGGAAATCATAGGACCCGGTGACGATGTTGAAGAAGCCGGCCGGCCATTTGGACGGGTCGGCGCAGGCGTCGAAGGCGCCGTGATCGGCGAGGACATGGACGCGAAGCCCGGTGACCTTGCCCTCCTTGGTCGCGGCGATCTCCGTGGTCATGTGGTAGTCGCGGGCAAACGACGTCGTGGTCAGGTTCTCGATGCGATCCTCGACCCATTTCACCGGCTTGCCGGTGACGATGGTGGCGACCGCGGCGCAGATATAGCCCGGATAGGCGCCGACCTTGTTACCGAAGCCGCCGCCGATATCCGGCGCGATCACATGGATCTTGTGTTCGGGAATCTTGGCGATCAGCGCCACCACCGTGCGGATGACGTGCGGCGCCTGGAAGGTGCCCCAGATCGACAGCTCGCCGGTGATCTTGTCGAAAGAGCAGACGCACTGGCAGGTCTCCAGCGGCGAGGGATGGGTGCGGTGATAGGAGAGCATCTCCTTGATCGTCACGTCGGCGTTGGCAAAGGCGGCGTCGGTCAGCTCCCGGTCGCCGACAGTCCACTCGAAGACGTGGTTGTGATGCTTGCGCGGCCCGTGCGCGCCCTCGGTCTTGCCGGCCAGATCCTCGCGCAGCACCGGGGCGTCCGGCGCCATCGCCGTGAATGGATCGATGACGACGTCGAGTTGCTCGTATTCGACCTCGACGGCGTTGATGCCGTCGTCGGCCGCATAGCGGTCGATGGCGACGACGAAGGCCACTTCCTGGTTCTGGTAGAGCACCTTGCCGTCGGCCAGCACCATCTGCACGTCGCCGGCGAGTGTCGGCATCCAGGCGAGATTGACGCCCTTGAGATCCTCGGCGGTCAGCACGGCCAACACGCCCGGCACCTTCAGCGCCGCCTCCGTGTTGATCGAGAGCACCCGCGCATGCGGATAGGGCGAGCGCACGAAATCGCCGTGCAGCATGCCCGGCAGCTTCAGGTCGTCAACATAATTGCCCCTGCCCTGGGTGAAGCGCACATCCTCGACGCGCTTGCGCTTGCAGCCCATGCCTTCGAGCTTGGCTTCGCGTTGTTCCCGCGTGGGTGCCATGTCGTTCATTGCGCGGCCTCCTGAAATTCGGTGCCGTTGATCTTGGCGCTCGCGTACTGGATTGCCTTGACGATGTTCTGGTAGCCAGTGCAGCGGCAAAGATTGCCGGCGATGCCGAAGCGGATTTCCTCCTCGCTCGGCGTCGGGTTCTCCTGCAGCAGACGTTGGGCGCGCAGGATCATGCCCGGCGTACAGAACCCGCATTGCAGACCGTGCATCTGCCTAAAGCCCTCCTGCAAGGCCGACAGCGTACCGTCGGCATTGGCCACGCCCTCGATCGTGGTGATCGCGGCGCCTTCCGCCTGGACCGCGAACATAGTGCAGCTCTTCACCGACATGCCGTCGATATCGATGGTGCAGGCGCCGCAATGGGTGGTCTCGCAACCGATATGCGTGCCGGTGAGCTGTAAATTCTCGCGGATGAAATGGACGAGCAGCATGCGCGGCTCGACGAGGCCTTCGACCGCTTCGCCGTTCACCGTCATCGTGATGTGAGTCTTCGCCATGGTTTCCCCCTCAGCCGGCGCGGCCGGCGGCGCGGGTCAGCGCGCGCGCGACCATGATGCCGCCGACATGTTTGCGGTATTCGACCGGACCGCGCGTATCGGCGGCGGGCGACATGATCGCCTCGGCGGCGGCGGCAGCCTTTTTCAGCGTCGCGTCATCGAGGTTGGTGCCGATGACGATCCCGGCCGCCTCGTCGGCGAGCAATGGCGTGTCCGACAAATTGGTCAGCCCGATCGCGCAACTCGCCACCGTGCCGCCGTCCATCGTCAGCATGACGGCGGCGGCCGCCGTCGCGTAGTCGCCGACCTTGCGTTTCAGCTTTTCATAGGCGTAGCCGTGGCCGTCCGCCGGCGCCGGAATGGCGATCGCCGTGACGATCTCCCCCGGCTCCAGCGCGGTCACATAGGCGCCCTGATAAAATTCCGCCGCCGCGACCTCGCGGGTGCCACTCGGCCCTTCGATCCGGTAGCGCGCGCCCAGCGTCATCATCAGCGCCGGCATGTCGTTGCCCGGATCGCCATTCGCCACATTGCCGCCGATCGTGCCGCGATAGCGCACCTGCGGGTCGGCGATCAAAAGCGCCGTCTCGCGAAGGATTGGCAGCGATGCGGCGATGGTGTCGTTGGCGAGCAGTTCGTGCTGGGTCGTCATCGCGCCGATCACCACCGTGTCGCCCTCGCGGCGAATGCCCTTCAAGGCGCCGATGCCGTGCAGGTCGACGAGGTGCTCGGGCGCGGCGAGCCGCAGCTTCATCATGGGGATCAGGCTGTGGCCGCCGGCAAGAAGGTTCGCGTCCTCGCCCAGTGAGGCCATCAGCTTGACCGCTTCGGCAACGGTCGCTGGCCGGTGATAGTCGAACTGACCCGTTATCATCGTTCCCCCCTTGTCCTTTTTCGCGATAGGCGCGGACATTTGGGGCGAGGCTGTTCCGCGGTTCGCGCGTCGGCAAGACGGCCGGCCTCAACGTGTCACGAACGCCCGGATTGCGCACGAAATGCCGTTTTCGGCGCATGAACTGCGTCAGCGTTTATGACCTATTTCCGGCCTGCTGCGGCCTGGCATCGTGTCGGGCGAGGCCGAGACGCGTCTTCAGTTCCGCGATCCGGGCTCGGCTAACCGGAACCTGGTGCGGCGTCAGCCCGTCGAGTTCGACGATGCCGCCATCTCCCGCCCGGCGCACCGAGGTCACGTGCGGGATCGCGACGATGTGGCTGCGATGTACCCGCAGGAACTGGGCCGGGTCGAGCCGCGCCTCGGTCGTGGAGATCGACCACGGGCACATCCGCTCGCGGGTGCCGTCATGCACCAGCGTATAATGCGCGTCGGCCTTCACGCCGCGCACCTCCGCCACGTCGATGAAATGCGTGCCGTCGGGCCCTTCGACCGGCAGCCGCGTCACCGGCGGCAACAACGGCCGCGTGTCGGCCGGCGGATGTGCGGCGCCCGCGCCGAGGGCGTCGGCGACAAACGCCGCGTCGCCGATGCCCGCCGGGGCAAAGGCATGGACAGCGCGCTGGCGCGGTTCGGGAACCAGCAGCAGCAGGAAGCCCGCGGCGATGACGAAACAGAGCAGCGCGACGATCAGCGCCAGAACTTCGGCCGAGGCGACCAGTCCGACGGGGCTCGCGCCGTCCAGGGAATCGAGCGGCTGCAATCGCATCCCGTACATCGCCGTATAGTGCATGCCGGAGACGGCGAGGCCGAAGGCGACGGCACTCAGCGCCAGCCGCCGGCCATCATGCCGGGCGATCAGGATCCGCAAGCCGCCATAGGCCGCGCCGACCGCGATGAGCGCCGCGAGGCCGACCATGACGGGGTCGTGCTCGATGGTGAAATCGCCCGCCAGTCCGTGAATCCCGACATAGTGCATCGAGACGATACCGGCGCCGAGCAACAGCGCCGAGGCGATGACCCGCCCTTCGGACGGCTCACCGACGCTGACGAAGAACAGCGAAACGCCGACGACCAGCGCGCAGATCAGAAACGAGACGATCGTCGGCAGGACGAGATAGCCGGCGGCCTGCGGAAGCGGCGCGGCCAGCATGCCGATGAAATGCATGGTCCAGATGCCGACGGCAAGGAACACGGCCGCGCCAGCCAGCAGCAGCCGGCGGGTCAGCCCCGGCGCGCCACGAACCCGGGCCGCGAGGCTAAAGCCGGTGTAGCCGCCCAGAATCGCGACCGCCACCGAGAGGGCGACCAGATAGGGATTGTGCCCGTCGAACATCTTGATACCGGAGCGCGCCAAGCTCCTCCCGGCGCGCTTTCTCCTCGCGGGGAAGTCTATAATCGCCGGGGCGGCAATGACAACGTGCCGATGCCCCCGATGTCCAGACGCGCGGGAGCCGGCAATTGCGCATCGTCCCCGTCGCCGAACCTGATTCGGCGATCATGCTTTTGTCAGGTCGATGCGACGGAGCGACGATCAGCCGATTTCAGGCGACTTTCAGCTGCTCGCAAGCCCCACCAGCATCGCGCCGAGAGCGACGAGGTGGATCAGGATGAGTGCCCGATCGTTCCACAGCACACCGACCGCGAACCAGCCGATGAGCCCGACCACAAACAGATAGATGTTCCAAGGCGTCCACCCGAAGGCCGTCGCCGCATAGCCCATGATCTGGATGATCGACGCAACCCATTTGATCGTAAAGGCGATCTGGCCGTTGTTGCGCGGTGCCGGTTCCGCGACGGCGTCAGACAGCACGGGTCAGCCCGCCATCGACGCGAATGTTCTGGCCGGTCATGTAGGCGGCGTCCTCGGAGGCGAGATAGGCGATCAGCGACGAGACCTCGCCCGCTTTGCCGTAGCGGCCCATGGGAATGCGGGCGCGGCGGTCCTCGGTTTCGGGCAGGCTGTCGATAAAGCCGGGCAGAACATTGTTCATCCGCACATTGTCGGCGGCGTATTTGTCGGCAAACAGCTTGGTGAAGGCGGCAAGCCCCGCCCGGAACACGCCCGAGGTCGGAAACAGCGGGTCCGGCTCGAAAGTTGCGAAGGTCGAGATGTTGACGATCGAACCCCCGCCCTGGGCCACCATGATCGGCGCGACGAGACGGGTCGGCCGCACGACATTGAGCAGATAGACCTCCATGCCGGTGTGCCAGTCCTCGTCGCTGATCTCCAGCACCGGCCCCTTCGGCCCGTGTCCGGCCGAGTTGACCAGCACGTCGACGCGGCCCCAGCGGTCCATCGCCAGATCCACCAGCCGTTGCAGATCCGCGACCGACCGGTTCGAGCCGGTAACGCCGCCACCGCCGAGGTCGGCGGCGAGAGCCTCGCCTTTGCCCGAGGACGACAGGATCGCGACGGTGTAGCCGTCGGCGGCCAGGCGCTTCGCGGCGTCGGCGCCCATGCCGCTGCCGCCGGCTGTGATGAGGGCTACTTTCGAGGTCATGACCGTTCTCCGTTGTCTTTATCCGGCGCCAGAATGGACCTCCGGCGGGGGCTTGACCAATCATGTCTCGTCGCGCGAGACTGTAGAAAATCTACTGCCTGAACTGAGGCGCTCCCCGTGCGAACACCGAATTTGAACACGTTGCGGATGTTCGACGCCGCCGCGCGGCATCTGAACTTCCGGCTCGCGGCGGAGGAACTGAACCTGACGCAAGGAGCCGTGGCGCAACAGGTGCGCCGGCTCGAGGCCGATCTCGGGCAGGCGCTCTTCCACCGCAAGGCACGCGGCCTCGCGCTGACCGAGACGGGAGAAAGCTATCATCGCCCCATCTTCCGGGCGTTGGCGATCATCGATGACGCCACCGGGAAGCTGCGGCCCGAGACCGCCCGCATTACGCTGAGCGTCACGCCCTCCTTCGCGGCGAAATGGCTGGTGCCGCGACTGAGCCGCTTCGAAGAAGCCTACCCCGAGATCGATCTGCGGACCGTCGCCAGCGAACGGATCGCCGATTTCCAGCCCGACGGCGTCGACATCTCCATCCGTCACGGGCACCCCCCGTTCGAACGCGGCACGCACAGCACGCTTCTGGCTCCGCTCGATCTCTGCGCGGTCTGTAGCCCCGGATACGCGGAGTCAGCCGCGCCGATCGAGCGGTTCGAGGATTTTGCCGCGCATCGGCTGATCCAGGACAGCCATATTTTCTGGGAAACGCTGTTCGAGCAGAGCGGGACGACGGCCCGCCATCGCATCATGCAATTCAATCAGACATCGCTCGCCATGGACGCGGCGGCGAACGGACAGGGCATCGCGCTGGCGCCGCTCCTGCTTGTTGCGGAGGAGATCGCGCGGGGCCGACTCGTCATGCTGTGGCGGGACGAAAGCGAAGATCAAAGCGGCTACCACATCGTCCATCCGGCCGCGGCGAAACCGAACCCCGCCAGGGACGCCGTGGTCGAGTGGATCCGCTCCGAGGCCGGCGGAACCGACGATCTCAACCCATCGCGATAGCTTGGGCAGACGATCCGATGGCGGACCGCAAGCACTGGCGGGACAGCGCGATGGGTGTGCGGATAGCAGAGCCGAGAACGCCTAGCCGTGCCGAAACGACCGCCGGTTCGCTCACTCGGACCGCCATGCACCATTGCCGCGGCGCGGACCCCATTTTCAAATCGGATTGATGGCGAGGCGAGGACGTGCCTAATATCACCGGTCGAGCCTTTCTGAAGCCTGCCGTGCAGCGACATCGGACTGTCATCGACGGATGTTACCGCACCGGCGCTCCCATTGGGGAAGCGACTGGTTTTCGTCGACGCCCGTGTCGACGCTCTCTGAGAGGGTTACCCATGATGACGTCCCGAACATGCACCACCGCGCTCGCCACCGTCCTGTCGCTGTCGACCAGCCTGGCTCTCGCGCAGTCCGGCGACGCCGCGATGTCGATGGACGAGCTCGTGGCGGCCGCCAAGAAGGAAGGCCAGCTCACCACCATCGCGCTGCCGCACGACTGGTGCAATTACGGCGAGATGATCGAAGGCTTCAAGGCCAAATACGGCCTCGAGGTCAACGAGCTCAATCCCAATGCCGGCTCCGGTGACGAGATCGAGGCGATCAAGGCCAACAAGGGCAACACCGGCCCGCAGGCGCCCGACGTCATCGATGTCGGACTGTCGTTCGGGCCGTCCGCGATGGCCGAAGGCCTGCTGGCTCCCTACAAGGTCTCGACCTGGGACGAAATTCCGGACGACGCCAAGGATGCCGACGGCCATTGGTACGGCGACTACTACGGCGTCCTCGCCTTCCAGGTGAACAAGGACATCATCGACAATGTGCCCACCGACTGGGCCGATCTGATGAAGCCGGAATATGCCAACGCGGTCTCGCTGGCGGGTGATCCGCGCAGCTCGGCCCAGGCGATCCAGTCGGTCTACGCGGCCGGGCTCGTGGCCACGCCCGACGGCGGCGGCGAGGCGGTCGGCAAGGCCGGCCTCGACTTCTTCAAGAAGCTGAACGAAGCGGGCAATTTCGTCCCGGTCGTCGGCTCGACCGCGACGCTGGCGCAGGGGACGACTCCTGTGCTCATCCATTGGGATTACAACGCGCTCGCCTCGCGCGATACGCTGAAGGGCAATCCCGCGACGGAAGTCGTGGTGCCGAAGTCGGGCGTCGTCGCCGGCGTCTACGTCCAGGCGATCAGCGCCTTCGCGCCGCATCCGAACGCCGCCAAGCTGTGGATGGAATATCTCTACTCAGACGAAGGCCAGTTGACCTACCTGAAGGGCTATTGTCATCCGATCCGGTTCAACGCGATGTCGAAAGCCGGCAAGATCCCGCAGGAACTCCTCGACAAGCTGCCGCCGGCTGAGGCCTACGATACCGCGAAGTTCCCGAGCCTCGACGACCAGAACGCCGCCAAGGCGGCGATCACCGGCGAGTGGGACAGTGTCGTCGGCGCCACCGTCCAGTAGCACGCTCGATGTTCGGATCGCCGGCGACGCCGGCGGTCCGTCCGGTCGCGACACGGACGACAGCGGGGGATCATGGCGTCTATCGTCGATGCAGGGACGACCGGTTCGCGAACGGCGCCCGCCGCGGGACCGCCGCGCAGACGACCGCCGCGCTCGCTGGCCTGGCTCGGCATCGTTCCATTCTTCGCCTTCGCGCTGTTGTTCCTGATCGGGCCGACGGTCTATCTGGTCTTCGGCGCCTTTCAGACCCCGAGCGGCGCGCTGACCTTCGACAATATCATCGGCCTGTTCACCCCGCAGATCATGGCGGCCTATGCGATCTCGATCCAGGTCAGCCTGGCCTCGGCGGCGTTCGGCGCGCTGGTCGGCTTCTTCATCGCCTACGCGATCGTCCACGGCGGCCTTCCGGGCGGGATCCGGCCGACCGTAGTCACCTTCGCGGGCGTCGCCTCTAATTTCGCCGGCATCCCGCTCGCCTTCGCCTTCCTGGCGACGCTCGGCCGGCTCGGCCTGGTCACACTGTTCCTCAAGGATACGTTCGGTATCAACATCTACACGCTGGGCTTCAACCTGTTGTCGTTCTGGGGCCTGACCATCACCTATCTGTATTTTCAGATTCCGCTGATGGTGCTGATCATCACCCCGGCGCTCGACGGGTTGAAGAAGGAATGGAGCGAGGCCTCCGAGATACTCGGGGCATCGCGCTGGCAATATTGGCGGATGGTCGGGCTGCCCGTGCTGGCGCCCTCGATCCTCGGCTGCTTCCTGTTGCTCTTCGCCAATTCCTTCGGCGCGATCGCGACCGCCTATGCACTCACCGGATCCTCGCTCAACATCGTGCCGATCCTGCTCTACGCGCAGATCCGCGGCGATGTCCTCTACAACCCCAATCTCGGCTACGCGCTCGCCTTCGGCATGATCGTCATCACCGGCTGCTCCAATGTTCTCTATCTGTGGCTGCGCGCCCGTGCCGAGCGGTGGCGGCAATGACAAATTCGCGGATCGCCCCCTTCGCCATCGTCGCCGTCGGCGCGCTGTATTTCTTCCTGCCGCTGGTCGCCACGTTCGAATTCTCGCTGTCGATGCTGCGCGGAATCTGGAGTTTCGAGGCCTACCGTGTCGTTTTCGACGATCCGCGTTTTCGCGAGACCTTCGTCTTCTCCGTCGTGGCGGCGCTGGCGACGATCGTCCTCGGCGCGCTTCTCGTCGTGCCGACGGCCTACTGGGTGCGGCTGAAATTTCCCAGGCTGAGGCCTCTCGTGGAGTTCATCACGCTGCTGCCGCTGGTGATCCCGCCGATCGTTCTCGTCTTCGGCTATCTGCGGCTCTACAACTCGTCGTCCTTCCTGCCCTTCACCGGCAGCGCCCTCGGCACCAACATCCTGCTTGTCTTCGGCTATGTCATCCTGTCGCTGCCCTACATGTTCCGCGCGGTCGATACCGGCATGGCGGCGATCGACATCCGGACCCTGACCGAGGCCGCCGAAAGCCTCGGCGCCAAGCGCCCGACGATCCTGTTCAAGGTGATCCTGCCGAATGTCCGCGCGGCGGTCCTGTCCGGCGCGTTCCTGACCTTCGCGATCGTCATCGGCGAGTTCGTGCTGGCAAGCCTTCTCAACCGGCCCGCCTTTGGCCCCTATCTCGCGTTGATGGGAGCCAACCGCGCCTATGAGCCGGCGGCGCTCGCGGTGATCGCCTTCGCGGTCACCTGGGCGTGCATGGCCATGCTCCAGGTTGTCGGCAGCCAGGCTCCCGGCCGCTCCCGTTCGGGACGATCGCTGTTCAAATTGGGAAGGCGCGCCGCCCGATGAGCTTTCTCCAGATCTCGAACGTCTCGAAGCGCTTCGGAGCGACTACGGTGGTCCGCGATTTCGACCTTGGCGTCGAGCGCGGCGAGTTCGTCTCGTTTCTCGGACCGTCCGGTTGCGGCAAGACGACGATGCTGCGGATGATCGCCGGCTTCGAGACGCCATCGGCCGGCAACATCGTGATCGACGGCGAAGACGTGACCGACACCCGGCCCAACCGCCGGCGGATCGGCATGGTGTTCCAGGCCTATGCGCTGTTTCCGAACCTCTCGGTCGCCGACAACGTCGCCTTCGGCCTCAAGGTCGCCGGCCGCCCGAAATCCGAGATCGGCCCCCGTGTCGCGGAAATGCTGGCGCTGATCAAGCTGCCGCATCTGGCCGAGCGCTATCCCTACCAGCTCTCCGGCGGACAGCAGCAGCGCGTCGCGCTCGCACGTGCCCTGGCGCCGAGCCCGCGCGTCTTGCTGCTCGACGAGCCGCTTTCGGCGCTCGACGCGCAAATCCGCCTGTCGCTGCGCGAGGAAATCCGGGCGCTGCAGCGCGAGCTCGGTATCACCACGATTTTCGTCACGCACGATCAGGAAGAGGCCTTGTCGATCTCCGACCGGATCGTCGTGATGAGCGACGGCCGCATCGAACAATGCGGCGCGCCCTTCGAGATCTACAATCGGCCGACCAGCCGTTTCGTGGCGAGTTTCGTCGGCACGCTCAGCCTTCTCGACGGCGTCAGGGAAAGCGGTTCGACGGTCGCGGTCAACGGCACGTCGGTGACGCTGGCCGAACCGCCGCAAGGCGCGGCGGGAGCCCCAGTGACGCTGGCGCTGCGGCCCGAGGCAGTGAAGCTCGAACCCTCGCCCGAACGGATCAACCGGCTGAGCGCACGAGTGGAGGACACGCAATTTCTCGGCTCGGTGGTGCGGCTGAAACTGTCGGTCGCCGGCGGCATCATCCTCGCCGATACCTTCAACCGGCCGACCGCGCCGCCGCCGCTGCGCGGCGCGCTCGTCGACCTCTATTTTTCGCCGTCCGACGTGTTCGCGCTGAAGCCGGGCGCGGCGCCAGAACCCGCGACAACGGCCTGACCGCCGTCGCCGAGCCGGTTCGCCGTCGACCGCGCGCCTTCGGTCACTCGCCGAGGGTGCGCTTGCGTTCCTCGAAATCGTCCTTGTCGATCTCGCCGCGCGCATAGCGCTCCTTGAGGATATCGTGCGGCGAGCGTCCGCCCTGTTGATTGGGCGCCTGCATTGCCGGCCACGCCCCGCCGCCGAGCCAGCGCACCAGGAGGACAATGAGGCCGATCACGATGGCCAGGAACAAGATCATGAAAAAAGGACCGAAGATCATGCCGGACCAGCCTCCATCCCAGCCCATATGCGGGCCATAGGCGTATCGATAGGGTTCCGTCTGCTGCGCCAGGGCCATACCCGGCATCAGGGCGACGGCCGCGACCGCCGCCGGAATGATTGTGTACCTGCTCATTGTGCTGCTCCGTGTTTCCGGCTCGGGCGGCTCGCACGCGCGCGCTCCGCCGTACCATCCGCAAACCATGAACCTTCCAGCAACCGTCGCCTTGATGCGGATCAAACCGGGCGCGGGCGAGCGCCTTACCCGCCCTTTTCCTGTTTGTAATCCCCAACCAACCCCGCCAGGCCCTCGCGATAGGTCGGATAGCGGAAGGCGTAGCCCGCCGCCTTGATCTTGGCGTTGGAAATCCGCTTGTTCTCGCCGTAGAAACTGCGCGCCATCGGCGACAACTCGGCCTCGTCGAACCCGGTTTCCGGCGGCGGCGCGACGCCTGCGAGTTCGGCGGCGTGCGCGACGACGTCCTGTGGTGGCGCCGGCTCGTCGTCGCTGACGTTGAACACACCGCCGAGGCGCTGGCCGGCAAGCAGCGCCAACGCCCCGGCGATATCGTCGACATGGATGCGGTTGAACACCTGGCCGGGCTTCACCAGCCGCTTGGCCGTCCCCCTGGCCAGATTGACGAAACCGTTGCGGCCCGGCCCGTAAATGCCGGAAAGCCTGAGGATCGCCAACGGCACGCCGCGCGTTTCCGCGACCTCCCGCCAGGCATCCTCCGCCGCGACCCGCGCCTTGGAGCGCTCGGAGACCGGCCGGGTCTCGCTGTCCTCGTCGACCAAGTCGCCGTCATGGTCGCCATAGACGCCGACCGTCGACAGATAGCCGATCCATTGCAAATTCGGGCTGCCATGGGCGATCTCGTCGGCATACCAGCGCAGCACCGGATCGCCGGCCCGGGCGTTGGCGCCGCCGACGCAGGCGCCGGCCGGGGCGGCATGGCCGGGCGGGATCGAGACCAGGAGGTGGGTGGCGCGATAGAGCGTCGAGGCGATGCCGTCCGCCGGATGCTCGCCGTCGAAAACGAAGGGCTTCAGGCCATGCGCGGCCAAGCTTGCCGCCTTGTCCCTGGAGCGGACTGTAACGCCGGTGACCGTGTTCCTGTCGAAGGCCTTGGCGTCGAACGTCTCGACGAAGCGCGAAGCCGAATAGCCGTGGCCGAAGACGAAGAGCCGCATCCGAGATAGATCGGATATGTCCGTCATGCCGCTCGACCTTTGACACGCGAATGACGCCGGCCGGCCGGAACGATCTCGTCGACCTCGAGCCGACCGATCCTGAGACGGCCGATATCGGCGGACCCGACCTTTGCCCGACCGATCGACAGCCGACCGATCGCGAAGGCGCCGACCGCGATCGCTCCGACGGCGAGCGCGCAGATCGCCAGCGCCCCGACCGCCCCAGCGCCGATCGCCTGGCGGCGGCGCAGCGCGTCGGGCAGGCTGTCGCCGGCCCATTGCAGCGAGTGCCTGGCCTGCTCGACGCTCATTCTGCCAGCCTTGACCGCGGTTTCGCCGGCCGTAACGGCGGCATCACGCACCGTCTCGGCCGACTGCCTCGTCTTCCTGCCCCAGCGCATGCCATTCGCTCCTGACGTTCGGATTGTCTTCGCTATCGAGCGCCCCGACGCGTTCACGCAAGGCGTCGGCACGATCGAGACGGTCCAGCGCCCAGATCGCCATCGCCCGAACCAGCGGCGCTGGGTCCCGCAGCAGTCCCCCGACCATGGGAGCCAAATTCGGATTCCCGGAATTTCCGGCCGCGATCAGGCAGTTGGAGACGAACTTGTCGCGACCGATCCGCTTCACCGGCGAACCGGAAAACAGCGCCCGGAAGCCAGGATCGTCGAGGGCGAGCAGTTCCGCAAGGCGCGGCGCCCGCAATTCGTCGCGCGCGATCAGCTTGGCCTCGCGGGCGTTCGCCGCGAACTTGTTCCAGGGACAGACGGCGAGGCAGTCGTCGCAACCATAGATGCGGTTGCCCATCGCGGCGCGGAACTCGCGCGGGATCACCGCCTTGGTTTCGATGGTGAGGTAGGAGATGCAGCGCCGCGCGTCGAGTTGATAGGGCGTGGGGAACGCGTCGGTCGGACAGACGTCCTGGCAGGCGCGGCACGAGCCGCACAGGTCTCGACCCGGCGCGTCGGCGGGAAGCTCGAGCGTGGTGAAGATCGATCCGAGGAACAGCCAGGAGCCATGTTCCCGGCTGACCAGATTGGTGTGCTTGCCCTGCCAGCCGAGTCCGGCGATCTCGCCGAGCGGCTTTTCCATCACCGGCGCAGTGTCGACGAAGACCTTGGCGTCGTGGCCGCTGGCGGCGCCTCCGGCCTTGGCGATCAGCCGTGACGCCAGTTCCTTCAGCCGACCCTTGATCAGTTCGTGATAGTCGCGGTGGCGGGCATAGACCGAAATCCCGCCGCGATCGGGCCGCGACAGGATCGCCAGCGGGTCCTCGTCCGGCGCATAGCTCAGGCCCAGAACGATAATCGAGCGCACCTGTGGCCACAGCGCCCTCGCCGAGCGGCGCCGTTCCGCCGTCTCCGGCATCCAGTCCATGGTGCCGTGGCGGCCCTGGGCGAGGAAGTCGTCGAGCCGCGGACCGGCCGCAACGTCGCCGGTGCCCGGCGCGATGCCGACGGCGTCGAAGCCGAGACGGCGCGCGTCGTCCCGGATGAAGGATTTCAGGCGGTCAGGCAAATTGTGGGGTGGGGCCACCATGCGTCAGTTATAGCGAAAGCCTGCGGCCAGCGGAAACCGCCGCGCGGCTCAGAAATCCAGTTCGCCGTAATGATGTACCGGCGGCAGGCCGCGCACCCGTTCTGTGAGCAGCGGGCGGAAGGACGGCCGGGATTTCACCCGCATGTACCAGTCCTTGGCCGCCGGCTCCTGATCCCAAGCGACTTCGCCGAGATAGTCGAGGATCGACAGGGCGGCGGCCGCTGCCAGATCGGCGTAGGACAGCTTCGGCCCGGCCAGCCAGTCACGGCTTTCGGCCAGCCAGCCGAGATAGCGCAGATGGTGCTTGAGATTGGCCCGCGCGGCGCGGATCGCCGCGGCGTCGGGCGCACCGCCGCCCTCTTGCGGCTTCATTTCCAGCTTGAGCACCCGCTCGCGCACCAGATAGCGCGTCACCTCGCCGTCGAGTTTGGACAGGAACCATTCGGTCAGCCGGCGCGCCTCGGCCCGCTCGATCGGCTTTTCCGGCAACAGCCGCCGATCGCGCTGGAAGACGCCGCGCGTCTCGTCGAGATATTCGCCCACCACCGTCGCGCCGACGATCGGCGGGCCGTTGTCCTCGATCATCACCGGAAGCGTCGCCGCCGGATTGAGGGCGAGGAATTCCGGCCGCTTTTCCCAGGTCCGCTCCGGCAGAAGTTCGGCCCGCTCGCCGTATTCGCCGAGCACCAGCCGCACGAAGCGCGAGGCGGCGGACATCGGATGATGGTGAAGCTTCAGCATGAAAACGGGTCGGGCTCTTACGTGGGGTCGCCGGGCACGGCTGGCGGCGCCGGACCGTGATGATATCGAAGCACACGGCCGGAAGATCGGACGGTCGCGTTGACCAGAATTGTCGCAGGTCCGCGTCAACGAACCCTGAACAACCTCGCCTCGGTGTTTCCGGGCCACATAGCAGCATCCGTGTGGCTTGCAAGATGTTGCAATCCTCGGCCGAACGGAGTCAAAGCGCTGCGGGCCATGTTCCGCGTCGCGTTTCGATGCCCAGGCGCGTCTCTCACCGGGACCGGCATCGAACGCTTCGCATCGGCCTTCCCGCGCAGATCAGAGATTCATCAAGGACGACGCTTTCATGGAAATCGGGACCATCATTGATGCGGTCATCCTCGGCATTACCGAGGGTCTCACCGAGTTCATTCCGGTCTCCTCGACCGGGCATATCCTTTTGCTCGGCCATTTCCTCGGCTTCCAGTCGACCGCCCGGAGCTTCGAGGTGCTTATCCAGCTCGGCGCGATCCTGGCAATCCTCGCCGTCTATTTCGCCCGGCTGTGGCAGCTGTTCATCACGCTGCCGTCGAGCCCGAGAAGCCGCCGCTTCGTCGCCGGTATCGTGCTGGCCTTCCTGCCGGCGGCCTTCGCCGGCGTCCTGGCGCACGACTTCATCAAGACGGTGCTGTTCGAGACGCCGATCGTCATTTGCGTGGCGCTCGTCGTCGGCGGCATCCTGCTGCTTGTCGTCGACCGGATGCCGCTCACCGTGCGCTATCACGACGTCATGGACTATCCGCTCTCGCTCTGCCTGAAGATCGGCCTGTTCCAGACTTTGGCGCTGATCCCCGGCACGTCGCGCTCGGGCGCCACCATCGCCGGCGCGCTTTTAATGGGCACCGACAAGCGCTCGGCGGCCGAATTCTCGTTCTTCCTGGCCATGCCGACCATGGTCGGCGCATTCACCTACGATCTGATCAAGAACCGGGACCTTCTGTCGCTCGACGATTTCGGGCTGATCGCCATCGGCTTCGTCATGGCGTTCCTGTCGGCGCTCGTCGTCGTCCGCGGCCTGCTCGACTTCGTCTCGCGGCACGGCTTTGCGCCCTTCGCCTGGTGGCGCATCGCGGTGGGTCTGGCCGGTATCGTGGCGATTGTGGCGATCGGCTAACGCGGAATGAGGAATGAGGAATGAGGAATGAGGAATGAGGAAAAGTGAGAACCGGTTTTCCGCCCGCATTCCCCGCTGACCTGCTGGAATCGATCCTATTTCATCGTAATCGAGCGCGAATTAAGAGCCTGGACGCCGGCTGGCGTCCAGGCCTTGCGCGATCCGCTCAGACGAATTCTCTTTCGTCCGGCGTCAGGCCGCCGGCCTGCGGTTGCGGCGTGGTGAACTGGCCCTCCGGGCGAAACCGGACGAGATAGGTCGGCAGGATCGCGTCGATCGTATGCCCCTTCAGCCCGAAGGCGGCGAGGTCGCGGCCCTCAGCGATGGCTTCCTCGGAGACCACATTGTCGTGCCGCAACTGGCGGACCTGGTCCTCGGTCAACGGCGCGCCGGGCAGAAACCGCATGACCCGCGCCATCGAAGCGGCTGCGCCGAACGGGATCGTGACGAAACGGCGCTTGCGGGCGATCACTGCGAGCATCTCTTCCATCAGCTCGCGGAAGGTGAGGATCTCCGGCCCGCCGAGTTCATAGACGCGGCCACCCGCCACCTTGCCGTCCACCGTCGCGGCGATCGCCTCGGCGACGTCGCCGACATAGACCGGCTGAAAGCGGGTGCGGCCACCGCCGATCAGCGGCAGGACCGGCGAGAATCGCGCCATCTGGGCGAAGCGGTTGAAGAACTGGTCTTCCGCCCCGAACACGATCGAGGGCCGGATGATGGTAGCATCGGCAATCGTTTCGCGCACCGCCTGCTCGCCGGCCGCCTTGGTGCGGGCATAGGCGGAGTCGGAGGACGCGTCCGCCCCGATCGCCGAGATTTGGGTCATTCGCGCCCCGACGCCGCGTGCCGCCTCGGCCACCGCCTGCGCCCCGAAGGACTGCACCGCCTCGAAATTCTGGCGACCGCTTTCGGCGAGGATGCCGACGAGATTGATCACATGATCGGCGCCGGCGACCGCCCGATCCACCGACCAGCGATAGCGCAGATTCGCCTGGACCGGCATGATCTGGCCCATATTGCCGTTGGTCTGCAAGTGATAGGCCAGATCCGGCCGCCGGCAGGCGACGCGGATGCGGTAGCCGCGGCGAGCGAGCGCCAGCGTCACATAGCGGCCGAGGAAACCCGAACCGCCGAAGACCACTACTGTCTTGCCCGTGTCGACCGCCATCGTTCCTGCGCTCCTTGCTTGCCTCGCCATGTCGTCGCCCGGTAGCCCGCGCGCAATCGGCTTCGCCTTGCCTCATAACCGGTTCGCCCGCCAAGGTGAAGGCGCGAAAGCACCACCGCTTTCCCGTGGCCGTCCGCCCGGGCCTCGCCGATCGGGGCGCGAAAAAATCCGCGTTGACAGCGGCGGGTCCAGCTTCTAATTGTCCGCGCCGTGCCCAGGTGGCGGAATTGGTAGACGCGCACCGTTCAGGTCGGTGTGTCGCAAGGCGTGAAGGTTCGAGTCCTTTCCTGGGCACCATTTCCCAAAATTGAGAAGCGGCCCTGTGCCTAAGCGATGCCGTGGAGATTCGGCATGCGGCCCGGCAGCGCATTCGTCTGCGCATATCTGAGCGCTTGGAGGCGTGCGTAAGGGTCCCAGCTCGCGAGCGCTTTGCTCGCCGCGTCGGAGACTTCGAACTCGCCGCATCGCGGGCAGCGGATCATGGCGACATGCGCCGCTTCGGCCTCGCCCCGCTTCGCCGCTCCTTCGCAGATGATGCACCGCATTGGTCGCTTTCCTCCCGGCCTTCGATGAGGCGCCATCCTGCGCCTTCGGTCTTGGAAATGGAATAGCGGCGCCCGTTCACACCGCCGCATGATCGCGGACGCCGCAGAGAGTCTCTCACCGGCTGGTTCGGACGAAACAAGGGCGGCCCGGTTTGACCGGACCGCCCTGATTGGCATGGGAATGTTGTGCTGTTTCAGCCGCGTTCGCGGCCTTGTCAGAACTCTTCCCAGGTATCGGTTTCGTTGGCGGCGACCGGC
>NZ_JAYXIH010000029.1:0-55789 GCF_036016755.1 Aurantimonas sp. A3-2-R12
AAATCTGATGAAACAGCCTTTCCCATGAAGCACCTCCTGCTCACAGAGAATCAAACCGAACATCAAATGGGAACCCGTCGATTCAAATTATTCGCCGGATGCTCTAATCGCGTATTTCGCCAAGGTTGAATGGGGGCGGCTCGCAGGGGCCGCCCTTTTCATTTGACGGGCAAGGGCTCGGCTTCGTCGAATTCCTGTGGCGCCTCGGCGCGCGGGTCGAGCGCAAAGCTCGTCGGAGTCTGCGTGCGGGCGAGCGGCGTCGTCTGGAAGTCGGCCCGCTCGTCGGCCGGCAGCGAGACCCGCCGGAAAGTGCGATAGAACGCATAGGCGGCATAGAGTGCCGCAGCCGTTCCGATCGACTGGAAGATGCCCCGCGGGCCGAAGGTCTCCATGAGATAGGCGGCGTAGAGCGGTCCGATCATCGTCCCGATCCCATAGAGGATGAGCAGGCCACTGGAGATCTTCACGAAGTCCTCGTCGGCGGCGTAGTCGTTGGCGTGGGCAACGGCGAGCGAATAGGTCGGGTAGATGATGCCGCCGAGGACGAAGGCGACGACGAAAAGCGCGATGGCCCCGGCGTCTGCGACGTACACGCCCGCCGTTGCACCCGCGACGCCGATCAGCCCGGCGGCGGACATGACATAACGCCGGTCGACCATGTCCGAGATACGTCCGAGCGGCACCTGGAACACGATGCCGCCAGCCATCGCCGCGACGACGAGAGTGGCGATCTCCGTCGTGGAAAGACCGGCCTTCTGGCCGAACACCGGCGCCATATTGTTCCATGCGCCGGAAAGAACGCCAGCCAATAACACACCGATGAAAGCCACCGGCGAATTGCGGAAGATCAGACGCAGATCGATTTTCACGGTGGTCAGTGGCTTCGGGGAGGGGGCCTGCGACATGGCCGTCGGGATCACCGCCAGTGCGAACAAAATGGCGCAGAGCATGAAAGGAATGGCGAGTTCGGGTCGGCTCAATGGCATGACGTATTGACCGCCCATCATCGCCGCCATGGTGACGATCATATAGACCGAAAAGATCGTCCCTCGGGTCTCGTTGGTGACGCGCTCGTTAAGCCAGCTTTCGACGACCATGTAGGTGCCGGCCAAGGCAAAGCCGGCGAGGGCGCGAAAGAAGATCCAGGCGATTGGATCGAGGAAGATTGCGCATAAGAGTACCGAGATCGCCAGCAACGCGGCGAGACTCGAGAAGGTCCGCACATGCCCGGCCCGGCGCACGATCAGCGGCATCACGAAGCAGCCGAGCGTGAAGGCGATGGCGTAACTGGTGCCGAAAGCGCCGATTTGATAGCTCGACCAGCCCTCGATCGAGCCGCGAACCGGCAGGAGGATGCCCATCAAACCCGCGCCCGCCATCAGAAAGAAGGTCGAGAGAAGCAGCGAGACGATCGGCAGGATCTGGACGGGCACGGGCATGGGATTGGCCTTGGCTTTGCGTGTCGGCACGGCGTCGCGCTTTGGCCGGACAGCTAGGCTTCTGGAGGTGATTTGGCGAGTGCCATTTGCGACATTTGTCCAACTGGCGTTCACCCCGCCCCGCGTTCCTCCGCAAGCCGGGTTTTCAGCGTCAGCAAGTCACGCCAGCTCAGTCGCTTTTGCGCGGGCTGGCGCAGCAGATAGGCGGGGTGAAGCATCGCCGTCGCGTCGATGGCCTGGTCGGCCTCGACTCCGAAACTATAGCGCGTCCATTGTCCACGGATGCGCAGAATACCCTCCTGCGAGCCAAGGAGCGCCTTGGAGGCGGGCGAACCGAGGCAGACGAGGATCTTCGGTTGCACCAACTCGATATGGCGCTGCACGAATGGCAGGCAGATCAGCGTCTCGGCGGGTGTCGGTGGCCGATTGCCGGGCGGGCGCCAAGGCACGGTATTGGTCACCCGGACGGCTTCCCGCTCCAGTCCGATCGCCGCCAGCATCCGATTGAGCAGCTGGCCCGAGCGGCCAACGAAGGGGACACCCGCCGCGTCCTCCTCCCGGCCGGGGGCCTCTCCGACAAACATCACGTCGGCGGTCTCGCTGCCGTCGCCGAAGACGGTCGACTTCGCGGTGATACGCAGATTGCAGCCGTCGAAGGCCTCGAGCGCGACCTGCAGCTCGGCGAGGTCGGCGGCCGAGCGCGCGCGTTCCCGGGCGTCGGCAACGGCGACATCGTCCGGCACGGCGACCCGCGGGGTTGGAAACGCGGCGCTGTCCGACGGGCTCGCGACGGGCTTCGCGATGGCCGCCGGCGTGCGAGCGGGGCCGGCGGATTCGGGCCGGGTCTGTGGACTTGCGTTGCGCGCGCGTCTCGCTTCGATCTCGACTTGGGTCTCGGCGAAACGGTCGCGCGGCCGCTCGTCCAGAACGACGTCGATCCCGGCCGCGCGATACCATTCGAGCAGGGCGATGGCCGCGTGGTTGTCGGTCGATTGAATCTCGGCGCTCATGGCGTCTTCCTAGCCCATTCGGGCACGCGGCGCGACGGCTTGCCCGGGAACTTGCGCGCGTGCTCTCAATGGCCGACGGTCTGCGAAAACACGTTGATGACGATGACGCCCGCGAGGATCAGGGCCACACCGGCGAAGCCGGCGAAATCGATCGACAGCCGGAACCAGAACAGGTCGATGAGCGCCAGAAGCACGATTCCGGTGCCCGACCAGATGGCATAGACGATGCCAACCGGCAGGGTGCGAAGCGGCAGCGACAGGAAATAGAAGGCCAGCACATAGGCGCCGACCGTTACCAGCGACGGCACGAGGCGGGTGAAGCCAAAGGAAGACTTCAGCGCGGTCGTTCCGATGATTTCGCAAACGATCGCAACACTCAGATAGAGAAAATTCAAATCCGCCCCCCGCGCGATCGACACCGCTGTCTAGCACCGCCACGCGCGCTGCGGTCAAGCGGGACGGAGCCCAATAGAGCTTCGCATCACCGGATTGACGTCAAGGGCGATCACGATAGAACTCGTCCGGACACGCGGGAGCGCTAGTGTAGGGCGATCGGTGCGGTCGCTGGCCATGCAGCCGCAGCGATCGGCGGGAACCGGGACAAGGGATGAGACGATGAGTGAAGCCGAAACTCTGCCCGAACGCGAATCGATGGACTTCGACGTGGTCATCGTGGGAGCCGGTCCGGCCGGATTGGCGGCTGCCATTCGCCTGAAGCAGCTCGATCCCGAACTGACGGTGGTGGTCCTGGAAAAGGGCGCGGAAGTTGGCGCTCACATTCTGTCCGGCAACGTTCTCGACCCGTCGGCGCTGGATCGTCTGTTGCCGGAATGGCGACTGGAAGAGACGCCGATCAAGACCGAAGTAACCGACGACCGATTCTATTTCTACGGCCCGCAAGGCTCGATCCGCCTGCCGAACTTCCTGATGCCGAAGCTGATGGGCAATCACGGCAATTTCGTCGTTTCGCTCGGCCTCGTCTGCAAATGGATGGCGGAAAAGGCCGAGGCGCTCGGCGTCGAGATCTATCCTGGCTTCGCCGCGTCCGAGATTCTTTATGACGAGTCGAACGCGGTGATTGGCGTCGCGACCGGCGACATGGGCGTGACACGCGAGGGTCAGCCCGGACCAAGCTACCAGCGCGGCATGGCGCTGATGGGCAAATACGTGATGATCGGCGAAGGCGTCCGCGGCTCGCTCGCCAAGCAGCTGATCAAGGCCTATGGGCTCGACGAGGGACGCGAACCGCAAAAGTTCGGCATCGGCTTGAAAGAGCTCTGGGAGATCGAGCCGTCGAAGTCGAAGCCTGGCCTCGTCCAGCACTCCTTCGGCTGGCCGCTCGACGGCGGCACCGGCGGCGGATCGTTCCTCTACCATCTCGGCGACAATCAGGTTTACGTCGGCTTCGTCATGCACCTGAACTACAAGAACCCGTATCTCTCGCCTTTCGACGAATTCCAGCGGTTCAAGACCCACGCCGACGTGGCCAAGCTGCTCGAGGGCGGCAAGCGCATCGCCTATGGCGCCCGCGCGATTACCGAGGGCGGGTGGCAGTCGGTGCCGAAGTTGGTGTTCCCAGGTGGCGCGCTGATCGGTTGCTCGGCCGGCTTCGTCAACGTGCCGCGCATCAAGGGCGCCCACAACGCCATGACATCCGGCATGCTGGCGGCGGAAAAGGCGGCCGAGGCGATCAAGGCCGGCCGTTCGCACGATCGGCTGGCTGCGTATGAAGACGAGTGGCGCACGTCCCCGATCGGCGACGACCTGAAGCCGGTCCGCAACGTCAAGCCGCTCTGGTCGAAATACGGCACGATGCTCGGCATCGCGCTCGGCGGCCTCGATATGTGGACCAATTCGCTGTTCGGATTTTCCTTCTTCGGCACGCAAAAGCACGGCAAGCCGGATTACGCCTGCCTGGAGCCGGCGGACAAGCACGAAAAGATCGCATACCCGAAACCCGATGGCGTCTTGACCTTCGACAAGGTCTCGTCGGTCTATCTGTCCAACACCAATCACGAGGAGGACCAGCCGGTCCACCTGCAGGTGAAGGATCCGGCGCTGCAGCATTCGTCCGAATGGGCGGTCTATGCCGGCCCGTCGCAGCGCTATTGTCCGGCCGGCGTCTATGAATGGGTCGAGGAGAACGGCGCCGAGACGTTCGTGATCAACGCCCAGAACTGCGTCCACTGCAAGACCTGCGACATCAAGGATCCCAACCAGAACATCAACTGGGTTCCGCCCCAGGGCGGCGAGGGGCCGGTCTATCAGGTGATGTGAGGCGAGGCTGACCTGGTCGCGATCCTGCGGCTACTTTTCTGGTCGATCAGGCGGCAATTTCCGAGGCTCTGCGCAAGACCTCTTCCGCCCACTGGTTGAGGCTCTTGCCGGAAAGCTCCGCGGCACGCGCCGCCTTGGCGTGGATCTCCGGCGATATGCGGAACATCACGCGACCCGAATAGGGCTTTTGCGGCGCCTTTCCGATTTTCGCGCAAGTTTCGACATAGTCATCCACGGCATCGTGGAAAGCCGCCTTGAGTTCTGGAACGGTGTCGGCGTGAAACGTCACACCGTCATCGATCCCGGCGATGCGGCCGAAGAAAATCTCGTCCGCATCGTCGTATTCGACACGGGCCGCGTAGCCTTTGTAGGACATCGTGTTCATGGCTCGATTCCAATCTTGATGAGGTAATCGCGGGCCGCTCGTATCTGGTAACGTTTGGCTTCCTTGGCGGGGTGCGGCCGATGAAATGTTGCGACGGCGCCGTCGGAGTTGAACCGCACGCGCGACCCGGAACCTTCAACCAACTCACATCCGACGGACATGAGAAGCGCTTCGATGGACGCCCAATCCAGGGAACCGGAAACGGGCTCCGCGAAGATGGCGACCAGCGTCCTGCGATGCTTGCTATTCATGCAAGCAATATCGTGCTCGGTGCGATGGAATGCAAGCGGAAAATGCTAGCATGAAAGGGGAGGGCATACCGCGCAAATGCGACGTCGACGAGGCCGGATCAATCATCCAGAGCGCGTCGTTCCACTATCGATCGCTGCGGTTCGACAATGCCGGGCAGGGCGCTGTCGACACCGAAGGTCACCAGCAGCGGGAGATGGTCTGAGCCGGTCGCCGGTTGCCGCGCGACGTCGAGAATGTCGATGCCGGGCGAAGCGAGAATATTGTCGATCGGCAGTCCCGCATAGGGCGCGAGCCGTCTGGTGAAGGGCTGGAAGAACCAACTTGGCCCGACATTCGGCACGATGTCCGTGCCGCTCGCGGCGGCGTAGGTCCTGAGCGCAGCGCTCCAGGGGGCGGCGTTGAAGTCGCCGGCAATGAGGACGGGCGTCCCGAGCCGGCGAAGTCGCCGGAGACGGTCTTGAAGCTGCCCGAGCTGGCGCCACTGCTTTCCCGGCCAGGGCCAGGTCAAATGTTGGGTGGCAATGGTGAGCGCTTGTCCGTTGAAATCGACGGTTCGGCTGGCGAATGTCCCGGGACGATCGCAATCCCCCGGATCGTCGCTCGCGAAGGGCCGACGCGACAGGATGACGACGTCGAAATAGGCGCGGGGGCCGGTGCAATCGAACCGGTAGGGATATCGCGCGGAGAGGGATTGCAGCAGCGGCCGCCACTCTTTCCGCGCCTCCTGCAGGGTCACGACGTCGGGTGAAAGCTCCCCAATGAGCCGAATTGCCGCTGTGCGATCGGTGGCGCTCCAGCGCAGATTCATTTGCAAAAGCGTGTAGCGAGCCGTGCCGCCGGGCGCCGACGCCAATGAGGCGGCGGGCAGCATGGTCGGATAAACCGAGAAAAGACCGAACGCGCCGAGAATGATCGCCGCCAGACCCGCCGTGACAGGTCGGATGACAAGCAGCGCGAGCCCGGCGAGCAACAAGAGCACGGCGAGATGCGCGCGAAAATGGGCCAGCGTATCGAAGAACGGGACGATGTCGCCGAAATAGCCGCTGGCGAACGCCAAAGCCGCGGCAAGCGCGAGCGCCTGGGCAAGGGCGCGGCTGACGCGGCGCCGGTCGGAGGGGCGGGGGCGAGCGGCCGACATGAGGCGCCTACTGGAACGCGGTCTCGAAGAACGAGCGGAGCTTGCGCGAATGCACCCGCTCGGAAGGCACCTCCGACATCAGCTCGAGGGCGCGCATGCCGATCCGCAAATGCTGTGAGACCTGCCGCTTGTAGAATTCCGTCGCCATCCCCGGCAATTTCAACTCGCCATGCAGCGGCTTGTCGGAGACGCAGAGCAGGGTGCCGTAGGGAACGCGGAAACGAAAACCGTTCGCCGCGATCGTCGCCGATTCCATGTCGAGGGCGATGGCCCGAGACTGCGACAGGCGTTCCACCGGCTCCTTGTGATCGCGCAATTCCCAATTGCGGTTGTCGATCGTCGCGACGGTGCCGGTCCGCATGATCTTCTTCAATTCGTAGCCCGACAGGCCGGTGATTTCCTCAACCGCTTGCTCCAGCGCCACCTGCACCTCGGCCAGCGCCGGGATCGGCACCCACAGCGGCAGGTCGGCGTCGAGAACATGGTCCTCACGCACATAGGCATGGGCAAGTACGTAGTCGCCGAGCTCCTGGCTGTTGCGAAGTCCCGCGCAGTGTCCGAGCATCAGCCAGGCATGCGGCCGCAGCACCGCGATATGGTCGGTGATCGTCTTGGCGTTGGAGGGGCCGACGCCGATATTGACCATGGTAATGCCGTGGCCGTCATCGCGTTTCAGATGATAGGCGGGCATCTGCGGCAACCGAAGCGGCGCCATGCCTTCGGCCGGCTCGCGCGTGCCGGCCGGGGTGACGACGTTGCCAGGCTCGACGAAGGCGGTATAGCCGCCGCCGCCCTCCGCCATCATTTCGCGCGCCAGCATGCAGAACTCGTCGACATAGAACTGGTAGTTGGTGAACAGGACGAAGTTCTGAAAATGCTCCGGTCGGGTCGCGGTGTAATGCGACAGCCGGTGCAGCGAATAGTCGACCCGTTGCGCAGTAAATGGGGCGAGCGGCAGCGCTTCGCCGTCGCGCGGCTCGAAATTGCCGTTGACGATCCGGTCGTCAGTCGCCTCCAGGTCGGGCACGTCGAAGATATCGCGCAAAGGGCGATCGAGTTTCTCGGCCAACCCTCCGTCGACGTAGGATCCTTCCCCGAAGGCGAAATGCAGCGGGATCGGCGTGGTCGAATCGCTAACCGTGACGGGCTGACCGTGATTGCGGATCAAGAGATCGATCTGCTCGATGAGATAGTGGTGGAAGAGGTCGGGTCGCGTGATCGTTGCGGCATAGCGGCCGGGTCGCGCGACGTGCCCGAAGGCGAGGCGCGAATCGACCTTGGCGTGGGTCGCCGTCGTCAGCGAGATCTCGGGGTAGTAGGCGCGGTAGCGCTTGCCCCCGAGGCCCTTCTCCAGAACGCCATCGAATGTGTCGGACAGGAAGGCGACCGACCGGTCGTAAAGCCGGGTGAGTTCGGCCACGGCCTCCTCCGCGTCGTTAAAGGGCCGTGGCGGCGCTGGCTCGGGGCTCTGGTAGTTGGGATCGGCCGGCAAGGGAAAGGGCTTGGTCATGCCTTGGTTTAGCCGGCTGGCGTGGCGCGGAGAAGACGAGCGACCTAAAATTTCGCCCGCGTCGTCGTTGGATCGCGTTCGAGCGGACAGACGATACCGATCCGGTAGCCGCAATCGCTTCCCGCAACCGAGGCAAAGGCGCTGCCGGGGCGGTTGACGGAGTTCTGGGCCAGAAAACTGAAGCTCACCCCAAAGAGTGCGATCAGCGCGGTGATGATTGTCAATCGCGTCATCATGGCGTCGTCCTAAACGATTTTCCTCATGTTTGCACGGGTTGCCTGAACCGAAGCTGAAGCGGTGTCGCCGGCCGGATGCCGATGATGAACGCAGCGTCCGGCGAAATACGGCTTTGCGCTTCGCCGTCGTGGCGCTAGGTCGGTGGGTAACGCCAACCCGGGATGACAGGAATTTTTGCGATGCCGACGCAGACCGATCCGATCAAGCTGTATTACTGGCCGACGCCGAACGGCTGGAAAATCTCCATCATGCTGGAGGAACTCGGCGTTCCTTACGATATCGAATACGTCAATATCGGCGCGGGCGACCAGTTCAAACCGGACTTCCTGGCGATTTCCCCGAACAACCGGATGCCGGCGATCGTCGATCCGGAGGGGCCGCGCGGCGCGCCGATCTCGGTGTTCGAGTCAGGCGCAATCCTGCAATATCTCGGGCGCAAGTTCGGCCAATTCTATCCGACCGAGGAGCGGGCCCGGGTCGCTGTCGAAGAATGGCTGTTCTGGCAGATCGGCGGCCTCGGCCCGATGGCGGGCCAAGCCCATCACTTCCGCAATTACGCGCCGGAGCAGATCGCCTATGGCATCGACCGTTATACGAATGAGGTGAACCGGCTCTACGGGGTCATGAACCGACGCCTGAAGGACAACGACTATCTCGGCGGCGCCGACTACTCTGTCGCCGACATGGCGGCGATCGGTTGGGTGGTGCCGTACAAGAACCAGGGTCAGGATCTGGAGGAGTTCCCGAATCTGCGGCGGTGGTTCGATGTCGTCAAATCGCGCCCGGCGGTGTCCAAGGGTTTGGACATCGGCAAAGAGGAGCGCGAGAAAATGAACCTGGCCACCGACAGCAACGCCCAGAGCGTCCTGTTCGGCCAGCGCGCCCGCGCCTGACTACAAAGGCGGGCCGCGTTCGTCGCGGTCAGCCAGAGATGCCGGCCCGCAAACTGCGGCGGGTCGGTTCACGAAAAGTCGCGCCGGCGGTCTCAGACGCGGACCCAGATTTGCGTCTTGCAGAAGATTTTCAAGGCGCAGCCGGTCAGCTTCAGCTGTCCACCTTCCACGCGCGCGCTGCCGTTATAGGTCCGGTCCTCGCGCGGATCGGTGACGGTGCCGATATATTCCACGCCGGCCCCCGACATCTGCCCGACCGACTTGCCCTTGTGCTCGCCGGTAATGACCTTGGCGCAATAGGCGTCGCCGCATGACGTCACCCTGACGATGCCGCCTTCCGGCGCGCGCCATTTGCCGACGATCGGCTCGGCCGACAGCGTCGGCGACGTGATAGCCGCGATAGCCGTGACGGCGAGAAGTAGCTGGCGCATGCTCTGTTCCTGTTCGCTGGGACGTCCCCAGGCGAACAGTATTGGCGGATTTGGGCAGCACGGTGGCCCGGCTCGGGAGTGCCGGCATTACGCGACCGAGCGCATCGTGAGAGTTTCCAGTAGTCGGCCGCCGTCAGAGACGGTTGAGGCTCTGCGATCGGCAGAACAGGCCGCCGAGCACACAGCCCGAGATCGACAGCGTGTTGCCGGAGAGGCTGCCCTTGCCGGAATATTGCTTGCCGCCCTTGGTGTAGTCGGTCACCGAGCCGGCATATTGACCGCCGCCCTTGGGCTGCATCTGGCCGAAGGTTTTGCCCTTGTAGGGGCCGTTCGTATAGGTCAGGCAAAAGGCGCCGCCGCAGGGCGCGATCTTGGCGTCATAGCCGGACGGCATCCGCCATTTGCCCTCGATCGGATCGGCGTGGGCCGCTCCGGCCATGGCAAGGCTGAAGCACGCGGCCGCAAGGAATACTCGTCTCATTTCTTCCTCCCACGGAAACAACCGGGCGACAGGCTGCCGTCCGCCATATTCCCTTGACGTAAGCGTAATTGAATCGCGGAAAATCGCAAGTGACCCGGAGCGGGGCAAAGAGCCGGAAACGCCGCGCCGGGCGCTGGCCCTTGTGGAAACGCGGTTAGCGTTCGGTAAAGCCAAGAACCGACTGATTGGAGTTGATTTTCGGAATAACCTATTTGTCTCATACTGTTACGCAATATGACGGAAGCTTTTCCGTCGGCGATGTTTAAGTCTAATTAAGCTCGAACTTTAATCGCCTTTTCAGTCGTGCCGGTCATTCTGACGCTATCGGACAGCAGCCCGATCAATAGCGACAGGGACGCAAAGACAATGGCTCGCATCGACTTCCAGAACTATTCCGAACCGACGGTCAACGGCGCCGCATTCGTCGACGCCGACATCCTCCTCGACCTTGGTATGCGGGCGGCCTCGGGCCGCGATGGCGCGGTGAATTTCATCGCCGCCCACATGTATTTCAATCTTGCCGACCGCAAGGGCGCCGAGGATGCGGCCTTCCATCGCCAGGATATCGCCGGACAGATGTCGAAGTCGGAGATCGCGGCGGCGCTACGCGCCGCTCGCGAATGGCTGACCCTTCACTGAGCGTCGACGTCACCCGGCCTTGGGCGCGCCGACTTCATCGATCGCGCCGGCAAGCGCGGTCTCGAACAGGGCGAGATCCTCGTCCCGTCCGACCGTGACGCGGATCATCCGATCGAGCGGAGCCACACCCGGCATCCGAATGAAGACGCCGCGGCGGATCACCGCCTCGAGCAGCGCGCGGGCATAATCGCCATCGCCGCCGCAATCCATGGCGACGAAATTCGCCGCCGAGGGCAGGGGCGTCAGCCCGGCCCGCAGGGCGATAGCGGCCAGCCGATCCCTCGCCGCCACGATCCTCGCCACCGCCGCGCGCAGATAATCCTGATCCTTCAACGCCGCCAATGCCCCGGCTTGCGCCACGCGCGACACGCCGAAATGATTGCGCACCTTGTCGAACTGAACGACGGTGTCGGCCTCTCCGATCGCATAGGCGATCCGCATGCCGGCCATGCCGTAGGCTTTGGAGAAGGTGCGAAACCGCAGGAGATTGGGCCGCATCAGAGTGATGGGCGGCAGCGCCGACGCCGGCGCCAGATCGCTATAGGCCTCGTCGAGAACGAGAATCGCCTCCTCCGGAATTTCGTCGATCAGGCGCTCGACTGCCCTCGCCTCGTGCCAGGAGCCGGTCGGATTGTCCGGGTTGGCGAAATAGACGAGTTTCGGACGCAGTTCCCTGGCCCGCTCGATCAGACCATCGATATCCTCATGATCGTCCGACCGGTAGGGGACGAAGTCGACGGACGCCCCATAGCCGGCCGCGTGATAGTTGAAGGTCGGATAGGCGCCGCGTGACGTCACCACGACGTCGCCCGGCGTGCAGGTGAGCCGCACCAGATAGCCGAGCAGCCCGTCGATGCCTTCCCCGACCGTTACATTGTCGAAGCCGATGCCGAGATGGTCGGCGAGCGCCTGTTTCAGCTCGAAATTCTCCGGGTCGCCATAGGCCCAGCTTCCGCGCGCCGCCTCGGCCATGGCCCCGACGGCGTTCGGCGACGGGCCGAAGACGCTTTCGTTGGCGCCGAGCCGCGCCTTGAACGGCACCCCGGTGCGGCGCTCGATCGCCTCCGGGCCGACGAAGGGGATAGTGGCGGGAAGTGACCGGGCGAGGCTGGTGAAGAGTGTCATGGCGATCCGGATCAAGGGCTAAGCGCACAAAGCGGAATCAATTGGCTACGAGGAGTCGCTGTGATTTCGATTCAACGCGGCGGTCGCCTGTCGATCCGTCTGGCGTGACGACGACGTCCCCGTATCATTCCCGATCAATCCGCTCGAGCCCCTGGGCGAAGCGTCGCGCGTTGGCGACATAGTGCTCGGCCGCGGCCTTGAGCCCGGCGACCGCCGCGTCATCGAGTGTGCGCGCTACCTTGGCCGGTGCGCCGACGATCAGCGAATTATCCGGAAACTCCTTGCCCTCGGTCACCAGTGCATTGGCGCCGACGATCGAGTTCTTGCCGATCCGGGCGCCGTTGAGGACCGTCGCGCCCATGCCGATCAGCGAATTTTCGCCGATGGTGCAGCCATGGACGATGGCGCCGTGGCCGATCGTGCAGCCGGCGCCGATGGTCAGCGGGAAACCGGGGTCGCTGTGCAGGGTGCAATTGTCCTGGATGTTGGTGTTCTCGCCGATCGTCATCCATTCATTGTCGCCGCGCAGCACCGAGCCGAACCAGATATTGGCGTTCTTGCCGAGGCGCACCCGCCCAATAACATGGGCGCCGGGCGCGACGAAGACCTCGCTGTGGGGCGAGGTTTCGGGTCGGTCGCCGTCGAGCGCATATAGGGGCATCAGCAAATTCCTTCGGTTGCGGCGGCGAAATTGCGTCAGGCGCGGGCCGGAATCAAGCGCTCTGACGATCCGTCAGCCGGCGACGGTCGACAGCATCGTCTTGGTGATCGATTGACGCACGGAGCCGTAATCCGCCCATGGGTCGGCGTCCTGTAGCCGCTGCAGCACCGCATCAATGTCGAAGCCATTGGCTGCGTCGAGCGTCGCCAGTTCGTCCCAGCCGACCGGCGTTGCCACGGGCGCGCTCGCGCGCGAGCGCGTGGAGTATGGAGTGATGGCGGTCGCGCCGCGCTCGTTGCGCAGCCAGTCGATGAAGATTCGGCCCTTCCGCTTGGCCTTGGACATGGTGGCGACGAAACGCTCCGGCTCGGTGTCGGCTTGCCTCGCGGCAAAGCCCTTGGCGAAGGCCTTCAACTCCGTCCAGCCCTGCCGCCGTTCGAGCGGCACGACCACATGCACGCCCTTGCCGCCGGTGACCATGGCAAAGCTCTGGAGGCCGAGATCGGCGAGACGGTCGCGGAGATCGACGGCCGCCGTCTGCACGTCGGCAAAGCCCAGGCCTTCGTCCGGATCGAGGTCGAAGACCAGCCGGTCGGGCTTTTCCAACCGATCGTTGCGTGCGCCCCAGATGTGGAATTCCAGCGTGCTCATCTGCACCGCCCCGACGAGGGCAGCAGAATCGGGCATGGTCAGATAATCGGCGGTGCCGCCGTCTTTTTCCGGCACGGCCACCGTCTTCACGGCGTCAGGGAAGCCACCGGTGTCGTGCTTCTGGAAGAAGCAGTGCTTGTTTCGCCCCTGCGGGCAGCGCACCAGTGAGACCGGGCGGTTGCCGGCATGCTCCAGCATGCGCGCGGCCACTGCTTCATAGTAATGCGCCAGATCGAGCTTGGTGACGCCCTGACTGTCGTAAACCACGCGATCCGGGCTGGTGAGCCTGACACCGGCGACGGTGGTGGGCGCGCTGCCGGAGCGACGCGAGGCGGAGGCGTTGCCATCGGGCACACGTTTTGGGCGCGTGGCTTGCATCGGCTGCGGCCGCTCGTCCGTCACGGCTTCGGCCGCCTTGTCTTCGCGCAGCCCCTTGAACACGCCGTGGCGGATATGGCCGTCGGCGGTGAACTCGGCGAAATCGATCTCCGCAACGAGCTTCAGGGTGACGAAATGGGCACCGCGCTCGACATCATTCGGAATCGCATCGAAGGGCGAGGTCTGGCGGGAGAGGTCGTCGAAGCGCTCCGCGAGGTCCTCCAGCGTCTGTTGATCGAAACCGGAGCCGACCCGGCCGCGATAGCGCAGGCGTCCGTCCTCCATGACTCCAACAAGGATCGAGGAGAAGGCGCGGCCCTTCTTTTCCGACGGTGACCAGCCGCCAATGACGAATTCCTGTCGCCTTGTGCATTTGACCTTCAGCCAGGACTTGCTACGCCCGGACCGGTAGGGTGCATCGGCGCGCTTGGCGATAATGCCCTCGTGACCCGCTCCGCAAATCTTCTCAAACACCGCCGGGCCGCTGCCCAAAATGTGCTCGCTATAAAGAAGCAGATCGGAGGGCGTGCGATCCAGGAGCGCCTTCAGCGCGATCTTGCGCTCGGTCAGCGGCCGTTTGGTCAGATCCTTGCCGTCCAGATGCAGCACGTCGAAGCAGAAACAGGCGAGGGGGCCGCCCTCGCCGAGATGCCGCTGCAGTGTCGAGAAGTCGGTCTTGCCTTTGGCGTCGAAGGCGACGATCTCGCCGTCGATCAGGGCATTGCCGCAATCGAGCTCCCTCGCGGCCTCGGCGACCGGCCCGAACTTGTCGGTCCAGTCCTTTTCGTTGCGGGTCCAACACCGCACCTGCCCTTTGCCGACCGCGATGATGACGCGGTAGCCATCATATTTCATCTCGTGCAGCCAGTCGCCGCCGTCGGGAGCGGCGTCGACCAGCGTGGCCAGCTGTGGCGCATGGAATCGCGGGAGCGGCAGGGAGGGGGAGGACTTTGCTTCCGTCTTCGTCTCGGCCGCCTGCTTGGCGCCGGTTCGGCTGGACCTGGCTGCGGGCTCGCCGGGGCGCCGGGTCTCGGCCCAGCTTTCGTCGCCCTTGGCGATCGCCGCCATAGTGCGGCCGGTCTTGATGCTGGTGTCGGCGCTGAGGAGGTTGCGACGCCGGTCCACCGCCTCGTCCTTTTCCTTGATCAGCAGCCAGTTCTCGCGCGTCTCCTTTTCGCGTGGCTTCATGCGCACCAGCGCCCAGTTGCCCCGCATCCGCTCGCCGGACAGGCGCATCTTCAGGCTGCCTTTCTCGAAACCCTTTTCCGGGTCTTCCAGCGGCTCCCAGGAACCCCGGTCCCAGAGCATGACCGTGCCGCCGCCATATTGGCCCTTCGGAATGGTGCCCTCGAAGGTCCCGTAATCCATCGGGTGGTCCTCGGTCCTGACCGCCAGGCGCTTGGCGGCCGGATCGAGGCTGGGGCCCTTGGTCACCGCCCAGCTTTTCAGAACGCCGTCCCATTCGATGCGGAAGTCGTAATGAAGCCGGGTCGCGGCGTGCTTCTGGACGCAGAAGAACAAGGCGCCATCGCCGGGAGGCGGATTTGCCGATCCCGAGGGTTCACGGGTCTTGGAGAAATCCCGTTTCTCACGGTAGGTGCCGAGGAGCTCGTCGCCCTTTGCTGCCATCGCGCCGATCCTCAGGCGCTTTTGCGCCGGCTGGACGGACTCTTCGTGGCCGGTTTCGCGGACTTCGCGGATTTGCCCGAGGCGGCGGCGGGCGACTTTGTCGCCCGTGCTTTGGCGGGTGGCTTCCGATCCCTCGCTGCCGCAGCCTTCACCCCGGCGGAACCGCCGTCGCCTTCCAGGCTCTTCTTCAACGTCGCCATCAGGTCGACCACGTTGCTGCCTCGGTCGGATGGTGCCGGTTCGTCTTCCTCGATGGCGATCGTCGCCTTGCCACCCTTCTTGCGCTTCTCGGCGATCAGTTTCTTCAGCGCGTCGGTGTAGTGGTTCTTGAAAGCGGATGCGTCGAAGGGCGCGGATTTCTTGGCGATGAGCTGGGTGGCGACGTCGAGCAGGTCTTCGTCGGTCTCCGCATCGGAGATGTCGGAGAAGATCGAATCCGATTTGCGGACCTCGTCCTCATAGTGCAGCGTCTCGAGCAGGAGGCCGTTGCCGCACGGGCGCAGCGCAATGAGATACTCCTTGCCGCGTAGCGAGAGCTGGCCAAGGCCGGTCTTCTGCGACTGGCGTAACGCGTCGCGCACCACCCGGAACGCATCCTCGGCAAGTTCGTCCTGGGGCACGACGTAATAGGGTTTGTCGAAATACAGCGGCGGGATGGAGCAGGTATCGACGAACTGGACGAGTTCCAGCGTCTTTTTCGTCTCCAGCTTGACGTCCTCGATCTCCTCGTCGGTCAGGAGAACATATTCGTCCTTGCTGATTTCGTAGCCCTTGACGATCTCGTCCTTGTCGACCGGACCGATCCCCTCGACGACCTTGTCGTAATGAATGCGCTTGCCGCTCTCCCGGTGGATCTGGCGGAAGCTGATCGACGCACCGGTCTGGGTGGCCGAGAACATTTCGACGGGAATCGAGACAAGCGACAGGCGAATCTGCCCTTTCCAGATGGGACGTGGCGCCATTTTTTTAACTCCGGACACGATGACTGCCGCTACGGGAGACAGAACGGCGTGAAGGCCCGACTCGTTCCGGCGAGCCGTGAGCATTCCCGCGCCGCCCGGCAGGCGTCCCGGGGGGCCTGAAAAATCGAGGCGCGCTTCGTCCCCTCTTGCCAAGGGCAGGTGCGCGGTTAAGCAGAGACAATCGATGAATCAGCCAAGGCGCTGCCCTTGATCCGAATCCTTCACACCGCAGACTGGCAGATCGGCAAGCCGTTCGGCAATTTCGAGCCCGACCGCCGGGGCGAACTGCGCGCCGAGCGTTTCGCCGCCGTCGCCCGCATCGCCGCGCTGGCCGAGGAGCGCGGTTGCGACGCCGTGCTCGTAGCCGGCGACGCCTTCGACGACAATACCGTGCCGGATCGTGACCTCAACCGCACGCTCGACGCCATGGCCGGTTTCGGTGGCCCATGGATCATGCTGCCCGGCAATCACGACGCCGCGCTGAGCGTTTCGGTCTGGACCCGCCTCCGCCGGCTAACGACCAGGGCGACGATCATGATCGCGGATCGCCCCGAGCCGGTGGTTCTGAAGGACGGGGCGCTCGTCATCCTCCCGGCGCCGCTGACTCGCCGCCGCGAGGGGGCCGATCTCACCGAATGGTTCGATCACGCGGCAACGCCCTCCCATGCGGTGCGCGTCGGCCTTGCCCATGGCGCGGTGCTCAATCGGCTGCCGGAGAAGGCCGAAGCCGGCAATCCGATCGCCGACGATCGCGCCGACAGGGCGAAACTCGACTATCTCGCGCTCGGCGATTGGCATGGCTTCGTCGAGATCGCGCCGCGCACCGTCTATTCCGGGACCCCTGAGCCGGACCGCTATCCCGCCAATGCGCCGGGTCACGTCGCGATCGTGGAGATCGACGCGCCCGGCGTCGCGCCGCGGATCGAGCGAGTCCGCATCGCGCGTTTCGATTGGCGGTCGATGGATGTGCGACTGGACGGCGGCATCGGCGCGCTCGAAGATGCGCTTGCGGCGTTGACGCGTCCGGGCGAGACGCTGCTCGACCTGACGCTGTCCGGCAGCCTGTCGCTGCGCGAGCGGGTTCGGCTCGATGAAGCGCTCGCAGGCTGGCAGGCGCGCCTGTTCGATCTGCGCTTGTCGGACGAAGGCCTTCTGGACGAGCCGGACGAGGAGGATCTCGACCATATCGACGTTGGCGGATTCGTGCGCGTCGCGATCGAACGGCTGCGGGCGAAGGCCGCCGATCCGCAAGACCCCGAGCGCGCGGCGGCCCAGCTGGCCCTGCGGATGGCCTATGTCGAACATCGGCGCCTCTCGGGGAGCGATTAGCCGATGTACCTGAAATCGCTCCAACTGACGGATTTCGCCGGTGTCGGCTCGGTCGATCTGCCGCGCTTCGAGCCCGGGCTCAACGTCGTGGTCGGCGACAACGAAGCCGGCAAATCGACGCTGTTGACCGCGCTCAGGGCGGCCTTCTTCCAGAAGCATCGCGCCGGCGGTGAGGCCGTGAAGATGCTGGCGCCCTACAATCGTCAGGCGCGGCCGGAAGTCGCGGTGGAATTCGATATCGACGGCACCGCCTATACGCTCCGCAAGGCATTCGTTCAGCGTCCGTCGGCCGACCTGTCCTGGCCGGGCGGAAGCCTGTCCGGCGACGCGGTGGAAGAGCGGCTGGCCGAGCTGTTCCGTTTTTCCCATCCCGGCCGCGGCGATTCCAAGCTCAGCGAGCATCAGGGTGCGTTCGGCTTGTTGTGGGTCGAGCAAGGGCGCTCGACCGGCGGCCTCGATATCGGCGTCGGCAAGGACGCCGTTACCGCCTCGCTGGAGGGGGAGGTCGGCCAGATCCTCGGCGGTGAGCGCGGCCGGTCGCTGGTCGCCGCCACAAAGGCGCTGCAGGATCGCTTCTTTACCGACACGTTGCGCGTGGCCTCGGCCTCGCCGATCCGCCAGGCGGAAGAGCGGCGCGAGGCACTGCGCACGGAGCTCCAGGCGAAGCTGGCTCTTCGCGCCGACTATGACGAGAAGCTCGACCGGCTGCGGCGCCGGCGCGAAACGCTTCTGTCCTACGAGCGCGACGACGCGGTCGCCAAGGCGGAAGCCGCGGTCGAGGCGGCGGAGGCCGCGTCCCGGGCCGCCGAGAGTCTCGACCGGGAACGCGGCGAGGCCGAACGGGAGCTTCGCCACGCGCTTGCCAAGCGCGACGGCGCCGCCGAAATCCTGCGCCAGCGCGACAAACTCATCGAGACAAGAGGACGCGCGACGCAGGCGGCGGAGGCAATCGCCGCATCCCTCGATGCGTTCCGCGCGCGGGCGGTCGAGGAGCGCTCGGAGGTCGCGCGGCTCGAAGCGCGGCGGGCCGAAGCCAAGGCCGCCGCCGATCAGGCGGAGGCGGCGGACGAGGCGATTCAGCTTCGGGCCGAACTGTCCCGCAAGCAGGACGAGCTGGCCAAGGCTCGCCAACGCATCGAAGCCGCGCGCGGGATCGAGGAGGAGTTGGCCGAGTTGCGCCGCGCCGCGAGCGGGGCCGGCCTCGATCAAAAGGCGCTGGCGGCGATCGAGGCGGCGGAGCAATCGCGCCGCGAGGCTGCGATCAGACTCTCTGTCGCCGCGCCAAAGCTTCGGTTTGAACCGTCGGCCGGTCAGGCCGTGCGGGACGCGGCTGGCGAGGCGGTGGCGACGGAGGGATCAGTCGATATCACCGGCCGCAGCGTTTTCGATCTGGAAGGCTTCGGCCGGATCGTCATCGAGCCCGGCGCCGACGCGGGGGCTGTGGCCCGCGATGCCGCGACGGCGGAGGCCGCATGCGCCGGGCTGTTCTCCCGGCACGGGGTTGCCTCGCTGGAGGAGGCGCGCCGGCGCGTTCAGGCCGCCGAGGAGAGGCGGATCGCGGCGGACACCTTGAAGGCACGGCTCGGTGCCATCCTGCCCGAAGGCCTGTCCGAGGCTGCCGCCGCGCTCGAGCTTCGCGAAGGCGAGATCGCCGAGCGCAGCGCGACGATGGGGGCGCCCACCGAGGAAAACGAGACGAAGGCCGACCCATCGGACAGTCGAGCCGCGCGCCGGACCGCAAGGGCCCTGCTGGAGGCCGCGGATGCCGAACTCGACGGTATGCGCCGCAGGGCGGCCGAATCTTCCGCCCAATTGGCGACGGCTGAGGGCGAAGCGGGGTTTCGCCAGGCGGAGGCCGAGCGGCTGCGGCGCGAGCATCTGGAGGCCGAAGCGAAGCGGAGCCGGGCGGCGCTGGCCGAAGACCTGGCCGCCGCGGAAGTCGAGCGGACCGCCAAGGCCGTGGTTCTCGATCAGCGTCAGCGCGAACTGGCGGGCGTCGATCCCGAGACTGTCGCCTTGACCCTTCAATCCAAGCGCCGGGCACTGGTCGAGATTCGCCGCCAGGTCGTGGCCCTGCGCGAGGAAGCGGCCGCGCTGGAAGGTGAACTCGGCGGCCACGGGCTGACGGCGCTTGGCGAGGACATCGACCGGATCGAGGGCGAGGTCACCGTCCTCGAACGACGCCTGGGCCGTCTCAACGTTGAGGCCGAGGCGTCGAAGCTGCTGCATTCGACGCTGCTCGCCGCCCAGCGCGAGGCGCGCGAACATTGGCTGGGACCGATCAAGACGCAGGTGGCTCCCTATCTGCGGCTGATTCATCCAGGAACCGAGATCGAGCTCGACGAGACGACGCTGGAAATTAGGGGGCTGCATCGCGCCGGGGTCGAGGAACATTTCCAACGCCTTTCAGCCGGCGCGCGCGAGCAGGTGGCCGTGGTCACACGAATCGCGCTGGCGCAGGTTCTGAAGAAGGGCGGCCATCCGGCGACGGTGATTCTCGACGATGCGCTGGTCAATACGGACGAAAAGCGCCTCGAGCGCATGCATCTGGTGCTGCAAAAGGCGGCCGAAGACCTGCAAATTATCGTCCTGACCTGTCGGGAACGGGATTTTCGCGGACTTGGGGCGCCGTTGTTCAGAATCTGAAGGCGGCGAGCCGAGCCGATTCGGCCCCCACGCCGTTTTTCGGGGCTATTTGGCGCTCATTTTGGCTGTTTTCGCCAATTCCTTAACGGCGGGTAAACGAAAAAGTGGCATCGCCGCAACAGGGGTGTGTCCAAAGCGTCCCATCCGACCCATTGTGGCAATTAGGCGATTGCATCCGATCCGGCGCTGGATAATGTCGCGTCAGAAAGATCGCGGGGACAAAACGCTTCGGACTTTCGCAGAAGGGGATGGGGCAGGGAAGGCTGTCCTTCATAAACAAGGCCCAACCCTAACCTATAATTTGACTGGAGGTCAGAACATGAACATTAAGAGCCTTCTTCTCGGCTCCGCTGCGGCACTCGTCGCAGTCTCCGGCGCCCGCGCTGCGGACGTTATCGTACCGGTCGCCGCCGAGCCTGCTGACTACGTCCGCGTCTGCGACGTTTACGGCACCGGCTTCTACTACATCCCGGGCACCGAGACGTGCCTGTCGGTCAGCGGTTACGTCCGCTTCAAGTACAGCGTGCAGGATCTCGACCTGTCGAACAGCACGCTCCCGGCCTACATCGACCGCACTAACGCCGAAGGCGACGACTACGCTGCCTACAGCTCGGTTCGTGGTCGTCTGAACTTCGACGCTCGCGAAGAGACCGAACTCGGCACCCTGCGCGGCTTCCTCCGCGTTCAGGCTACCAACATGGCCGATGGCGACGCCAGCTTCGACATGGACCTGGGCTACATCCAGCTCGGTGGCCTCACCATGGGTTACCTCGACTCGCTGTGGTCCGAGGGTGACGGTCTCTTGACCGACACAGACTCCTCGATCGGCGACCTCACGGTCAACCGGGTGTCCTACACCTACGCCGCGAACGGCTTCTCGGCCGCGGTTTCGCTCGAAGACGACGCAACCGGCGATTTCGCTCCGGACGTGGTCGGCAAGCTGGCCTATTCGGGCGGCTGGGGCTCGATCTACATCGCCGGTTCGTATGACGAGGAGGTGCTTCTGCCCTCCCCGCTCGTCTTCGGTCGGGTCGGTCTGCGCGGCCATCTCGCCAACATCGATGTGTCCGAAATGGACGGGTTGATCGTCAACGACGGTGAGGGTGCATTCGCGGTCAAGGGCGGCCTGTCGCTCAAGGACCTCGTAATGACCGACTCCGAGCTCAAGATCGAAGGCAGCTACGCCTTTGATCCGTCGGCTTACTCGACCCTCAGCGTGTTCTCGGGTCCGTTCGGCGTGACGCTTCCTGTCGAGTGGTCGGCTGGCGCCGGTTATGCTCAGTCGTTCGGCAAGCTCGGCGTGGCCGTGTCCGGCCTCTACGGCGAGACCTTCGATCTGTCGACCGGCAACACGGCGTTCGCCTATGGCGCTCCGCTCCCGGGCAACGCGCAGTTCTACCAGATCGTCGGCAACGTCGGTTACGAGATCACCAACAACTTCGACATGCTGGCTGAAATCTCGTACACGGATCTCGAGTTCGACAACTCGCCGCGTGCGATTGCCACTTTCGGTACGGACAACGTCAGCCAGACGGCTGGTTTCCTGCAGTTCATCCGCTCCTTCTAATCGATCGAGCATTGCAGATAAGGGAGCCCGGCGTTCGCGCCGGGCTCTTTTTTGTGTCGATTTTTGCGCGGATAGATGCCTCCGCCGGACCTGTTGCCGGGCGAACCGCGGCTGCTAGACTATGGAATGGCCATGCCGCCTGCGCGGAGCGCCAAACCCATCGGTTCTCGTCAGGAAGCTCCTCCTCCTTGTGACGGGAGCGCTGGGGTTCGGTGCCATTGCCGCGGGCAAGGCCCGGCCGGGCGATGGTCTCGCGAGACAGGGCAGCCAGACTGAGACAGCGCCGATACGGGGATGACGGAGCCAGGGCACTCCGGGCGTGAGGACGTCGATCCCTCCGCAACCACGTCTCCTCTCAAGCCAAAAGATAGAAAACCGAAATTCCGTTCGCCTGCTGCTCAAGCGGGCAGGGTATGTTGCCGAGTCGCGAGGGCCATGCCGGCCAAGCCTTTGGCGAGAGACGGTGCTGCTTCCACGAAAGGTGCGGTGTAGAAACCGGAGACCGGCAGTCGAGCGATCGCTGCTGGAGCACGGCAGCTGTCATTTCGATCAGATTACCGGCTGGGGCGCATCCGAATCGCGCTGGATCGCGCAAACGGTCGGCTTTGCCGGAACCGGTCGGGCGCGATGGGGGAGCAAGCTGGCGCGGGAGTTCGCAGGCGATCAGAGACAGCCGGCGCCGTGGGACCCGTCACTGATGCAACGGGTCCCTGGAGCCAGGATCAACCGGTCCGCCCGAAACGCAGATCGCGTTCGACGTCGACGCTCGCGCCGAGCCGCATCTTGTAGACCTGATAGTTCTCGATGATGCGCTGGACGTAGTTCCGCGTCTCGGTGAAGGGGATGCGCTCGACCCAGTCGATTACCGCGTCCAAGGACTTGCCGCGGGGATCGCCGAAGCGCTCGATCCACTCGCGTGCCCGCCGTGGCCCGGCATTGTAGGCGACGAAGGTGAGGACATAGGAGCCGCCGAAATCGGCGATCTGCTCGCCAAGGAAACGCGCGCCGAGCGTGGCGTTGTAACCCGGGTCGCTGGTCAGCCGCTCGGGGGAATAGGGTAGACCGGCCTTGCGCGCGACGCTCTTGGCCGTTCCCGGCATCAGCTGCAACAGGCCAAGCGCGCCGGCGGGCGAGCGTGCCTTTGGATTGAACGCGCTCTCCTGACGGGCGATCGCGTAGGCGAGGGCCTTGCCGGCGGAGGAAATGTTGGCGCTCGCCGGGATGACGCCGATCGGAAAGGCCAGGGCCGGCGCGTCGACGCCGCCCCGATTGGCGAGTTTGCCGACCTGGAGAACCAGGGCGTGATCGCCGCGTCGTTCGGCCATGACCGACAGCAGCGCGAGTTCGCCGGGGCTGTCGAGTTCGCCGGCGAGGGCGCGATAGAGGCTGTCGGTCCGCCAATCCGATCCGATCTGCTGCAGCCGCTGGATGGCGCGCACGGCACGGCGCTGCTCGAAGCGGCGGCGATCGGCGTCGCTCGGGCGCGGGAATGCAATGGCCGCCGGTTGCCGTCCGAGCCGGGCGGCGGCAAGCTGACCATAATAGGTGGAGCCGTAGCGTGCTGCTGTGGCGTAATGGTTTGCCGCGTTGCCTCCTGCGCCCTCCTCCGCGGCGCGACCCAGCCAGTAATAGCCGCGCGAGAGCGACAGCGGCTTGTTCGACAATTGCGCGATGCGCGCGAAATGCTGGGATGCCGTGCGCGGATCGTTCAAGAACCTGAGCGCGATCCAGCCGGCGTGGAATTCGGCCTCGACCGCCTCGCTGGGGCTCTCGGCGGAATGACTGCTCGCCACCCGATAGGCGAGTTTCGGCTGGCCGAGATCGAGGAGGTCGCGGGCGACGATGCGCCGCTCGTTCCACCAGGCATCCGGATCGACCAGCGAGGCGGTGTCTCGTGGCGCTCCCACCAGAAGATCGGCCGCCTCGTCGATCTTGCCTTTCTTGCGATTGTATTCGACCAGCGCGAAACGATAGCCCGGATCGCCGCGCTGGGCGTTCGGAACCGCGCCGAGCAGTTTTCCCGCATTCCCGTCGCCGCGGACCACGGCGGCGCGAGCGGCGTAGAGTTCCTTGGCTCCGGCGAGTCCCGCGACACGGCCCGCGTCGGTCACACGGTCGCTATAGAGCAGCTTGTCCATGCGATATTTGTGGTCGGCGCGCGACAGCAGTGTCTGGAAGTCGGCCAGCAGCGCGCGTTCAATGTCCTTGTCGAGCCGCTCCTCGCGCCAGATCGTCGCGATAAGAGCCCTCGCTCTGCCCGCGTCACCGGCGGCGATATAGGCTCTGGCCAAGGCCATGGCGCCCTCGGGGCTCTCCGGCTGGCCACCGGCGAAAGCGCGGATCACGTCGCCAGCCGGCGGCCGCTCGCGATAGAGCGCCTTTTCGCTGTTGATGCGAAGCGTGATCATGCCGGGCCAGTCGGCGAGATCGGTCGCCGTGCGGGCGATTTCGACCGCGGGGACGTCCTTGCCGCCTTGAAGGGCGATCGCCCAGGCCAGAATGTCCCTGTCCAGGGAGCCCGGCATCATACCCTCGCGAATGGCCCGTGCCTTGACCGGGTCGCGGTCGGACAGCGCCTGGAGACCGTCCTTGAGTTCGCCCTGCATGGGCCGAACCGAAGCGATCCGGGGCATTGCTGCGATCGACGCGGTGAAGGCGCCGGCGGCAACGGGCAGCGCCGGGGCTGCGGCCGATCGCAGAACCGGGTTCGGCATCGGAGCGCGAACGGCACCGCCGAAACGGGCGGGATCGATGGCGATGCCTGCGGCGCGTTCCATCGGGCGCATCGTCGGCTTGGGACCCGTCAGTGGCAGGATCGCCTCGTCGGCGAAGCTCGATACCGGCAGCATCGAGACGGCCAGAACGCTGATCAAAATTCGTCGGGTGGAAAGCTTTGCCGTCATGGCCAACCTTTTGGAGTCCTCGGCGCCAATGGTTCGGCGCCCAATCCGGTTCCGGCGGCTCGTCGGCTGGCCGGATTGGTTTGCAAATCTCTCACGGACACGATTAAAGCGCGGTTACCGAGGCAAGGTCGAGACGCTCTTGCAGGCCGCCCCCGGATCGGCTTGTTTCGCTGTCGGCGCTTCAATATGGTGCCGCGTTTGTAGCACCGCTCTGGGGCGGGATTGCGGTCGCTCGCTCTTGTCCGGACGAGGCGGGGGACTGACATCGGCGGGCTGTGCCGATACCACGCCAGCGCCGAGGGAAAATTGTGGGAGTGACGGAAAGCATGTTCAAGGGTTCGATGCCGGCGCTGATCACGCCTTTTGCCGCGGACGGCTCGCTCGACGAAGCGGCGTTCGGCGCCTTCGTCGACTGGCAGATCGCTGAAGGATCGAACGGCCTCGTGCCGGTCGGTACGACCGGCGAGAGCCCGACGCTGAGCCACGACGAACACAAGCGTGTGGTCGAAATCTGCGTCGAGGTGACGAAGGGCCGGGTTCCGGTCATCGCCGGAGCGGGGTCGAACAACACCGCAGAGTCGATCGACCTGGCGCAATTCGCCGAACAGGCTGGCGCCGATGGTCTTCTGGTGGTCACGCCCTATTACAACAAGCCAAACCAGAAGGGACTCTACGCGCATTTTTCGGCGGTTGCCGAGGCGGTGTCCCTGCCGATCCTGATCTACAACATTCCTGGCCGCTCGGTCATCGACATGACGCCGGAAACGATGGGCCGGCTCGCGGCGGACTATCCCAATATCGTCGGGGTCAAGGATGCGACGGCAAAGGTCGACCGCGTCTCCGAACAGCGCATCACCTGCGGCACGGAGTTCATCCAGCTCTCGGGCGAGGATTCCACCGCGCTCGGCTTCAATGCCCATGGCGGGCACGGCTGCATCTCGGTGACGGCCAATGTCGCGCCGCGCCTGTGCGCCGATTTCCAGGCGGCGTGCCAAGCGGGCGATTACGCGGCCGCCCTTGTCCTGCAGGATAGGCTGATGCCGCTGCACAAGGCGCTCTTCCTCGAGCCGAACCCGACGGGCGTGAAATACGCGCTATCGAAGCTCGGCAAGGTCGATAACCGGCTGCGATCGCCGCTCGTGCCGGTGGATCGCGAGACCGAGGAGGCCATCGATGCCGCCCTTCGCCATGCCGGGCTCTTGAACTGAATTTTCCGCCGTCCGTCGCGCCGTGGCGTTCCCGTGACTATATCGGCCGTGTGAGGGGCGCGCGCCTCGGGCGCGCGCGAGGTGGTTGATGGCCAAGAAGAAAAAGACGACGGGCTCGAATGTCGCGGCGGAAAACCGCAAGGCCCGCTACAATTACGAGATTCTGGATACGCTCGAGGCCGGCTTGGCACTGACTGGTACGGAAGTGAAGTCGCTGCGCGCCGGCCGGGCGTCGATCGCCGAGTCGTATGCCACCGAAGAAGGCGGCGAGTTGTGGCTGATCAACTCCAACCTGCCGGAATACCTCCAGGCCAACCGCTTCAATCACGAGCCGAAACGGCGTCGCAAGGTGCTGGTGCATCGCGCCGAGCTCAACCGGCTCGCCGGTGCGGTGCAAAAAGATGGCATGACGCTGGTGCCGCTGCGAATCTACTTCAACGATCGCGGGGTGGCCAAGCTTCAACTCGCTGTCGCCAAGGGCAAGAATGCACCGGACAAGCGCCAGACCATCAAGGAGCGCGACTGGAACCGGCAAAAGCAACGGATCTTGAAGGAAGGGTAGGGCCGGCCCCGAAGTGCGCAAGAACTCCGCCCCGGTCGATCCTACGAAGTTTCTGCAATAAGCGCCGACCTCCAGGCGTTCGACGGCCCGGTCCTGCGTTTCGGCGCAGGGCCGGGCCTTTTCCGTTTCATATGGTTTGATATCGCGTGGCTAGAGACCGGTGAGCTCAAATGACCGATTTCGCGCTGCTTCCCGACGATCTGACCCCACCCGCCGCCGACGGGGCGGCGGAGCATCTTGCCGGCATGGCGCTTCCCTCGGTAGCGCTCGAAGCGACCGATGGCCGGACGATCGATCTGTCGGCGATCGGCGGTCGCATCGTTCTCTATGTCTATCCGATGACGGGCACGCCCGGCGTCGACCTACCGCAAGGCTGGAACGAGATGCCCGGCGCGCGGGGCTGCACGCCACAGAGCTGCGCGTTTCGGGACCATTTCGCCGAATTGCGCTCCCTTGGCGTCGATGCCGTGTTCGGCCTGTCCGGCCAATCGTCCGACGACCAGCGGGAAGCCGCCGAGCGCCTGCATCTGCCCTTCGCGCTGTTGTCGGACGAAGAGGGTACCTTTCGCCGCGCGCTGCGACTCCCGGCCTTCGAACTTGGCGGGCGCGTCTACCTCAAGCGGACCACGCTGATCATTGACGAGGGGCGAATCGCGAAGGTTTTCTATCCGGTGTTCCCGCCCGACCGGAACGCCGCGGACGTGATCGCGTATCTTTCCGTCGGACGCTGACAGTCACCGACGAACAGATGCTATCCCGGCGTCGCCCTCAACCATCCAGATAATCCCGCACCCTTTGGAACACGGCGACGAACATGTCCTCGGTGAGGCGGCGCGTGTTGGTGTTGTAGCGTGAGCAGTGATAGCTCGAAAACAGCTGAATACCGCCGAGCTGGTGCTCGCCCCCGTGGCTAAATGGCGCGCTCGCCAGACGGCCGCCGAGCGCGCGAACCGTCGATTCGTGCGCGATCTTGCCGAGGGTCACGATGGCGCGAAGTTCGGGAAAGTCGGCGATGGTCGCGGTCAGGAACGGACGGCAGTGGTTGATCTCCGCGCCGACCGGCTTGTTCTGCGGCGGGACGCAGCGGACGGCGTTGGTGATCGCCGTCCCAAACAGCTCAAGCCCGTCGTCGGTGCGGGCGGCGAACTGGTCGTTGGCGAAGCCGAAGCGCGACAGCGTCGCGTAGAGCAGGTCGCCGGCATAGTCGCCGGTAAACGGGCGCCCGGTGCGGTTGGCGCCGCGCACCCCCGGCGCCAATCCGACAACGAGCAGGCGAACGGGCTTGGCTCCGGCAGCAGGCAGCAGCGTTTTCACCGGCGCGTTGTGCCAGGAGGGCTCGCTCGCGCGCAATTCGTGGCGGAAGGCGACCAGCCGCGGGCAGAGCGGACAATCGCGCGCCGGTTCCGATGGAAGGGTGGACATTGCGACGGGCTCTCTAGCGAGGGCGAGCGGCCAGCTCAATAGTCCTCGTCGGAAGCGTCGGCTTCGTCGACCTCGGTGCGACGGGATATCCGGTTTTCGCGCTCGGCCGGGTTGCGGCCGATTTCCGCCCGGAGGCTCGCCAGATCGATGAAATGGTCGGCCTGCCGGCGCAGATCGTCCGAGATCATCGGTGGGGAGGTGGTCAGGCTGGAGACCACCGAGACCTTGCGGCCCTTGCGCTGCAGCGCCTCGACCAGGGAGCGGAAATCGCCGTCGCCGGAAAACAGCACGAAGTGATCGACCGTATCGGCCAGCTCCATGGCATCGACCGCCAGCTCGATGTCCATATTGCCCTTGATCTTGCGCCGTCCCGCCGCGTCGGTGAACTCCTTGGCCGGTTTGGTCACGACGCGGTAGCCGTTGTAGTCGAGCCAGTCGATCAGCGGCCGGATCGACGAATATTCGCTGTCCTCGATCAGGGCCGTATAATAGTAGGCGCGCAAGAGGTAGCCGCGCTTCTGGAAGCTGACCAGCATCTTCTTGTAATCGATATCGAAGCCGAGGCTTCTGGAAGCGGCGTAGAGATTGGCGCCGTCGATGAGGAGGGCGATTTTTTCACGTTGGTCGAACATCGGGAATGCAGCTTTCGGTAGCGCTCAAATCGGTGATGGCAATTGTTCTGGCCGTCGGGACCCAGGGGCGCAATCGACGGTTATCGAGGCGTTTGACGAATTTCGCGCGACCATAATCGGCGCGTGCGAGCTGCACAACGGGCATTATCAGATTCGGAAAACCGCGACCGCGTTTCCATAAGCCCTTGTCCCGCGACGCCAAACGGTCTATGCAGGCCGCTTAATCTCATCGAATTCGTACAGCCAGGAGACAGGCATGGCCCGCGTCACCGTAGAGGATTGCGTCGATAAGGTCGAGAACCGCTTCGAGCTGGTTCTGCTCGCCAGCCACCGGGCGCGTCAGATCTCGCAGGGGCTGCCGATCACCATCGATCGCGACAACGACAAGAACCCCGTCGTCGCACTGCGCGAGATCGCAGACGAGACCTTGTCGCCCGGCGATCTCAAGGAAGATCTGATTCACTCGCTGCAAAAGCACGTCGAGGTGGACGAGCCCGAGCCTGCACCAGCACCGGAGCCGCGCGGCATTGCCGGCCAGCCGGCGGCAGCGCAGGCGACCGGCGCGCAGGAGGGCGACGATCAGGTCTCCTTCGATCACATGTCGGAAGAACAGCTTCTCGCCGGGATCGAGGGGCTCGTCCCGCCGGAGCGGACAGACGATTATTGAGTTTTGTTTGCGCCGCACTTTCGGCGGCGCCCGTAACAGTCCTATATTGAAGGACGCCTTCCCGATTGGGGAGGCGTCCTTTTCACATTAGGATCGTCGCCGTAGCCAAATGATGCGACAATATGAACTCGTCGAGAAGGTCGCGGCCTACAAGCCCGATGTCGACGAAGCGCTCCTCAACCGCGCCTATGTCTACGCTATGCAGAAGCATGGCGCGCAGACGCGCGCCAGCGGCGATCCGTACTTCTCGCATCCGCTCGAGGTCGCCGCGATCCTGACCGAGATGCACCTCGATGAGGCGACGGTCGCGGTGGCGCTGCTGCACGACACGATCGAGGACACAGACGCGACCCGCAAGGAGATCGACCAGCTCTTCGGACCGAAGATCGGCCAGCTCGTCGAAGGCCTGACCAAGCTGAAGCGGCTCGACCTCGTCTCGAAAAAGGCGGAGCAGGCCGAGAACCTGCGCAAGCTGCTGCTCGCCATCGCCGACGACATACGCGTCTTGCTCGTCAAGCTCGCCGACCGCCTGCACAACATGCGCACCCTCGGTCACATGGCGGCGGACAAGCGGGCCCGGATCGCCCAGGAGACGATGGACATCTATGCACCGCTTGCCGGGCGCATGGGCATGCAGGACATGCGCGAGGAACTGGAAAACCTCGCGTTCAAACACGTTAATCTCGAAGCCTATGAGACCATTACCGCGCGGCTGGACGAATTGCGGGATCGGCACGCAGAGCGCATCGCCAGCATCGAACAGGACCTGACCGCGCGCCTGAAGGACAGCGGCATCGAGGCGACCGTCACCGGCCGGCAGAAAAAGCCCTATTCGGTGTTCTCGAAAATGCAGCGAAAGGCGCTGTCGCTCGAGCAGCTCTCCGACATTTTCGGTTTCCGCGTGGTCGTGCCCACGGAAGAGGATTGCTACCGCACGCTCGGCATCGTGCATCGGACCTGGCCGATGGTGCCCGGTCGTTTCAAGGACTACATCTCGACGCCGAAGCAAAACGACTACCGCTCGATCCACACCACCATCGTCGGGCCGTCGCGTCAGCGTGTCGAGCTGCAGATCCGCACATCCTTGATGCACGAGATCGCGGAATTCGGCGTCGCGGCCCACTCGCTCTACAAGGATCTCGGCGAGGATGGCGACGCCAAGGTGCATCTGTCGAAGGATTCGAATGCCTATGGCTGGCTGCGCCGGACGATCCAGTTGCTCGCCGAGGGCGACAATCCGGAGGAGTTCCTGGAGCACACCAAGCTCGAGCTCTTCCAGGATCAGGTGTTCTGCTTCACGCCGAAGGGGCGGCTGATCGCATTGCCGCGCGGCGCCACCCCCATCGATTTCGCCTATGCCGTCCATACGGACGTCGGCGATACCTGCGTCGGCTGCAAGATCGATGGGCGGATCATGCCGGTGGTCACCGAACTCGCCAATGGCGACGAGGTCGAGATCATCCGGTCAAAGGCCGCGACGCCGCCGCAGGCCTGGGAGAACGTCGCGGTGACGGGCAAGGCGCGCTCGGCGATCCGGCGGGCGGCCCGAATCTCGATCCGCCGGCAATATTCCGGTCTCGGCCAGCAGATCCTCGAGCGGACCTTCGCCCGGTCGGGCAAGACGTTCAGCCGCGATATCCTGAAGCCGCTGCTCGGTAAGCTCGGCCAGCGCGAGATCGAGGACGCGCTCGCCGCGGTGGGCCGAGGCGAACTGAACTCCTCCGATGTCCTCAAGGCGGTTTTCCCGGACTTTCAGGACAGCCGCGTGACCAGACGCTCGCCGCGTCGGGAAGAGGAGGGCTGGTTCAACCTCAGAACCGCCGCCGGCATGATCTTCCGCATGCCGGGGCGTTCGAAGACGAAGCAGAAGAAGGACCGGAACGCTATCCCGATCCGCGGCGCGCGTGACGACATGCCAGTGCATTTCGGACCTGACGGTGCGGTGCCGGGCGACCGTATCGTCGGCATCATCGAGCCCGGCAAGGGTATCACCATCTATCCGATCCAGTCGCCGGCCCTGATGGACTATGATGACCAGTTGGACCGTTGGGTGGATGTCAGATGGGACATCGACGAGGCGCTGAACGAACGTTTTCCCGCCCGGATCATGATCTCCGCCATCAACGAGCCTGGCTCACTCGCCGAGATCGCCGAGACGGTCGCGGCCAACGACGCCAATATCCACAATCTGTCGATGGTGACGACGGCGCCCGATTTCACCAAGATGGTCATCGAGTTGGAGGTTTGGGATCTCAACCACCTCAATCAGACGCTGAACCAGCTTCGCGGCAAGCCCTGCGTGTCCGAGGTCGTGCGCGTCAACGGGTGACGCCGGGACATTCTTCCAGGCGGCTTCGAAGTCGACCAGGCGCTGGATGATGCTACGCTGCGCTCACGCTGCGGTCCGTTCCGGTCGGTTGGCGCGCGCTAGATGGCGCCGTAATAGACCTCGATCGGGATGCGATGGTCCTCGACCGAGCGGACACCCGGGGTGTTTTCAGCCAGAACGCGCGAGGCCTCCTGCTCTTCCTCGGTTCGGTATCGACCCCAGAAGGCGACGGTTCCGTCGGTGACGGTGACATCCCAGGCGCCGACTGAAGCCCAGGGCTGTTGGCGCAGTTTCTCCAGAATTTCCTCGCGTATGCCGCTGTCGCCGGCCGCGGTGGCGGCGAGCTGGCTGTCGCGCGCCGTCGCCAATGCCCGGATCAAATTGGCGCGACTGACGATTCCGACGAGCTTGCCTTCGTGAACGACCGGAACCCGCTTGATGCGCCGTTTTTCCAAAAGATCGGCAACCTCCGCCAGCGGCGTGTCTTCCTCGACCGTGATGACGTTTTTCGTCATCACGGCTACGACATGTCTGGCATGCGCCTTGGTGTAGTCGGCGGCCGTTGCCGCTGAGTCGGTGAAGATGTTCAGCCACCAGGAACGCGGGCGGGCGGCGGTGCCGAGCTCCTCGCGGCGCATGAGATCACCCTCGCTGACGATGCCGACCAGTTTGTCCCCATCGACCACGGGAAGGGCGCTCACGCCATGGTCGGTCAGTAGGGTCGCGACGTTGCGGACCGTATCGTCAGGCGCCACGGTGAATACCTTGGCGGTCATGACGTCCTTCGCCGTCAGCATGGGCAAGCTCTCCATCCTTCTCGTCATCGGCTGCGCTTTTCGCCGATCCCGTGGACGCGCCGCCTATTCTTCGGCGAGAAGCATCGGGATGAACGAAGCACCGTCAATATAGCGACCGGCGCCAGCGCTTGAGTTGTCCTGGATCAAACCAGGCATCCACGCGCCCGATTCCGCCTCGGCGACGAAGCGGGGATGTGGGGAGGGGCCAGACATGTCGGATTTCCGAAGCCAGCCACGGATCATGGAACCGAAACGTGGTTATCAAGCTTATCGCCACATGACTGGAACACGGGCACGTAAAGGCTTGACGCCGCCTTCGCGGCCGCCCCTCAGGAAGGAAACACCGTTGTCATGAACAGCATCATCTATCTTGTCGGGTTGATCGTCGTGGTCCTCGTCATCCTCTCCCTCCTCGGGCTTGCATAAGGATCTCCCAATGACATCCGATATCAACAAACCGTCGCTACCCGCCAAGGCGGAAGACGACAAGAACCGCGCAGCGGACGCGATCGATCGGGAGACGCGATCGGTGCGGGACGAGGCAGCGAAAGCCGGCCAAAGTATTCGCGACGAGGCGTCCGACCTTGCCGAGAAAGCCAAGCAGCGGGCGAGCGAGAGCGCCGACCAAGGCAAGGAAGCCGTGGCCGGGAGCATGGACGATTTCGCCGCCGCCGTGCGCAAGGCCTCCGACGAACTCGGCGGTCGCGATCAGTCGATGGCCGCGAAGGTCGTCCGCGAAGTCGCCTCCGGTCTTGAGGATGCGTCGCGCTCCCTGCATGGGCGTAGTGTCCAGGATCTCACCCGCTCTGTCGCCGGCTTTGCCCGACGTCAGCCGACGGCTTTTCTGGTTGGCGCCGCTTTAGCTGGGGTCGCTCTGGGACGGTTTGCCCGGGCCTCCAGCGAACATGAGCATGACGACGATCGCGGCGCGAACGACCGGGGTCCGGTCGGGCGGCCGGTTCCCACTGCTGTACGTCCGGCCGGTACAATGGGCGCGCGCCCGTCACCGTCCGCCTCCGCCGCGTCGGTCGGAGCTTCCGGCGTGACGGCCTCGTCTTCGGCCGGCGTCTCTTCCAGCACCGCACCGCTCGGCGGCACGCAGACCCGGACGCCGTCCGGCACGACATCCACCAACACCAGCGGAGGCAATCATGGCCGTTGAACCCAGAGACAACCGGTCCGTGCCTGAACTGCTGTCGGATCTGCTGCGCGAAACCACCGATCTCTTCAAGACCGAGGGAGAGCTGATCCGCTCGGAAATATCCGACAAGATCACCCAGGTGGAAATCGGTGGCGGCTCGATCGCAGCCGGGGCGATTTGCCTGCTCGTGGCGCTCTTCGTCCTCGCGCAAGCCCTCATCGTCGCGCTCGGCTCGTTCATGGGCGATGCCTGGGCCGCGCTGCTCGTTGGCGTGGTCATCGCCGGTATCGGCGTGGCGCTACTCTTCAAGGGGCGGAATGACCTCAGCCCCGCTAATCTTACGCCTGACCGCACGGCCCGCCAGCTGCGCAAGGATGGCCAGCTCGTGAAGGAGCAGACCCGATGAGCAACGATACCGATCGATTGGAACACGAAGCCGAAAGCCACCGCTCGCGGGTGGATTCGACCCTCGACGAATTGCGCGACCGATTCTCGGTCGGCCAGATTGTCGACGAGGTGTCGAGCTATCTGAAGGAAGGACAGGGTTCCGACATGGCGCGGAATTTGGGGCGCCAGGTGCGCGACAATCCGCTGGCCCTTGGCCTGATCGGCGCTGGCATCGCCTGGCTGTTTACCGGTGATAGTGCCCGAGCCGAGGGTCGCCATTTGAAGGGGCGCTACGATCAATGGCGCGACGACCGAGACTACGACGAACGCTTCGACGGGGCATTTTCGGGCGGTTCGCAGCCGGCCGGCGGCTACCGTGCGGGCACGTCGGAGCCATTGTCGCGGGGGACGTCATCGGGCTCGCCTCGACCGAATCCCTATCCGGTTACCGGGGGAGCTTCGCGGCCATCCGTAGGAGGCAGTGGCACCAGTGGATCGGACGGTCCGGGCATGACGGATAAGGCCAAAGCGGCGGCGTCCAGCGCGGGCGCAAGCGTCTCCGATGCCGCGAGCCGCGCCGGCTCGTCTATCTCCGATGCCGCCAGTTCGGCTCGCGATACGGCCGCTCGGCTTGGCCATGATGCGTCCGAGGCCGCCTGGAGGGCTGAGGAAGCCGCGGCCCGGCGCGCCCGCGAAGCAGGTCGCGGCATCTACCGTGCCGGTCGCAGCGCGCGGCGCACCTTCCTCGATACGCTCTACGAGGAGCCGCTGATCATGGGCGGCGTTGCCCTTGCGCTCGGCGCTGCAGTGGGTGCTGCGCTTCCCTCGACACGCCGAGAGGACGAGCTGATGGGCTCGGCCCGCGACAAAATGCGGGACGAGGCCTATGCCTACGGCCAGGACACGGTCGAGCGTGCCGGACATGTCGCGGAGAAGGCCTACGAGGCTGCCAGCAATGAGGCCGACAAGAAGGGCCTGATGCCGAAAGGCGGCGCTGCCGGTGAGACATTGGCCGAGAAAGCCTCCGGCATCGCCAAGGCCGCGGCTGACGCAGCCAAGAGCGAAGCGAAGAAGGAAGGCCTGTCCTGATCGCTATATCGGGCTGCCAAGAAGGCTGCTGATGCCGATACCGGCCACGTCCTTGCGACGTGGCCGGTCGCGTCTTGTGCACAGGGCCGCCGGTCTATGGTAGCGGTTGGCGCTTTGCCTTTCCCGTTATAAAACCGGGAGCAACCGCGACCGGAACACGCTGGACCCGCCATGTCACAGGATGCCGAAGCAACCGCCGACGGGGCCGTTCCCGACCGTGACTTGGACGCTGTATTCCAACGTCAGCGTCAGGCATCCCGGCGGATAGCGGCCCCGGATTTGGAGGCGCGGCAGGAGTCGTTGGGTCGTCTGCGCGGCATGGTGACGGACAACCGGTCCGCGATCGCAGAAGCGATTTCGCAGGATTTCGGCAATCGGTCGCGCGACGAAACCGACATGCTCGAGGTCGTTCCCACCCTGGGGGCCATTCGGTATGCCCGACGCAAGCTCGCCGGCTGGATGAAGCTGCAGCGTCGGCATGTCGATCTGGCGTTCCAACCGGCCAGCGCCTGGGTGCGGCATGAGCCGCTGGGTGTCGTCGGCATTATCGCGCCATGGAATTATCCCCTGCTGCTGGCCCTATCGCCGCTCGTCGACGCTCTGGCGGCGGGCAATCGCGTCATGGTGAAGCCGTCGGAACTGGCGCCGCGCTTTGCCGATCTTTTGCAGCGCCTTATCGCCGAACGTTTCTACCCCGAGCAAGTCGCCGTGGTGATCGGCGGCGTCGAGGCGGCGCAGCGCTTTTCGAGCCTGCCCTTCGATCACCTCCTGTTCACCGGCTCCACCGCCGTCGGACGAAAGGTCATGCAGGCGGCGGCGGAAAACCTGACGCCGGTGACACTCGAACTCGGCGGCAAGTCGCCCGCGATCGTCTGCCCGGACTATCCGCTCGACAAGGCCGCCAGCAGCATCGCCTTCGGCAAGTTCCTCAACGCCGGACAAACCTGCATCGCGCCCGACTATGCGCTTGTCCCGAACGACAAGATCGCTGCCTTCGCGGAGGCCGTCATGGCCTCGGCGCGCCGCGCCTATCCGGCGATCGCGGGCAATGACGACTATTCGGCGATCATCGGCGACCGGCATTACCAACGGCTTCGCGATGCCGTCGAGACAGTCCGCTCCGAGGGCGCCACCGTGCTGTCGCACGAGGACACCGGCGCGGATTCCGGCCGCAAGATTGGTCCCACCGTGGTCTTCGGCGCGGCGCCGGAGAGCCTGCTGATGACAGAGGAGATCTTCGGTCCTGTGTTGCCGATCGTCGGCTACGACAGCCTGGACGACGCCATCCGCTACGTTGCCGCACGGGATCGCCCATTGGCACTCTACTGTTTCAGCGACGACAAATCCGCGCAGGCGAAGGTGCTCGACGGTACGATGTCGGGCGGGGTGACGCTCAACGGCACGCTGCTGCATGTTGCACAGGACAGCCTACCCTTCGGGGGTGTCGGGACGAGTGGGATGGGCGCCTATCATGGCTTTGACGGGTTTCGCCGCCTGAGCCACGTCCGATCGGTTTACAAGGTCGGCGCTTTCAACGTGTTCGAACGTCTCGGCCCCCCTTGGGGGAAACTCGCCGGGATGGCGTCACGGCTGTTGAGCCGGCGCTGACGTTCCGACATCCTGATCCGCGCGATGGGCACTCGGGTTTCTGTACGGTAAGGACCCGCGCCTGCTCGCTTCGAGATTTTCAATCTGTCGTAGCTTGGTATTAGGTCTCACCGCAAATCCCGGATTCGCCCCATGCGCCTGTTCTTCACCCCCGATCAGCTTGGCCACAAGCCGACCCAGTACGGCGTTCACGGGCGGCTGGTGCGCCCGCTCGAAAACCCCGAACGCGGCGAGACGCTGATCGTCTCGTTGCGCACCCTCGGGACCGAGGCGGAGGCGCCGGGCGATTGCGGTCTCGATCCGGTGCTTGCCGTTCACGCGGATCACTATGTGAGCTTCCTCGAAGGCGCCTTCGCGCGATTTCAGGCGCTGCCGAATGCCGGGCCGGAAGTCCTGCCCAACGTGCATCCCTATTTCTCGGGCGCCACCCGGCTGGGAGCGCGGCCAGCACCGAGGACCACGGGCATCCTGGGACAGACCGGCTGGTATATCGGCGATCTGTCCTGCGCGATGACCGCGCGAAGTTTCGACGCCGCGCTGGCATCGGCGAGGAGCGCGGTCGCAGCCGCCCGGGCTGTCGCCGATGGGGAGTCCGCCGCCTATGCGCTGTGCCGGCCGCCCGGCCACCACGCCTATCCGGACCGGGCGAACGGGTTCTGCTTCTTCAACAACGCGGCGATCGCCGCGCAGGAGCTGCGGCAACGCTACGCCAAGGTCGCGATCCTCGACTTCGATACCCATCATGGCGATGGTACCCAGGCGATCTTCTACGCCCGCGACGATGTCTTCGTCGGCTCTGTCCACACCGACCCGTCGGCCTATTATCCGCATTTCTTCGGCTATGCGGACGAGCACGGCGAGGGACCCGGCGAGGGCTTCAACCTGAACCTGCCATTGCCGTTCGGCGCCGGCGATGCGGCTTTCGTCGCGGCGGTCGAGCGCATGGCCGAGGCGGCGGACCGGTTCGGGGCGCAGGCGCTGGTCATCTCCGCCGGCTGGGACGCCCATCGCGACGACCCGCTGTCGAAGCTGGATGTCTCGACGGACGCCTATCCGGCGATCGGCTCCGTCCTTGGTCGCCTGAAGCTGCCTTCCGTGATCGTCCAGGAGGGCGGCTACTCGCTCGCGGCGGTGGCCGAGGCGGCGCCTGCCTTCGTGGCGGCGTTTGTAGCGGCATAACCGATCGCGGCAGCCGTTAGGCTGGGCCGCGACGGGGGCATCAAACGCGGCTTGCCTCTGCGGTATGGCCTTGAATTGTTGTTTACCGTCTTCGCAAGTTCTTCTTGGTAACTGGCGGCGCATCCCCAAGAATTCACCGCGTTGAAACCGCGGCCGCGCATAACGGTCCCGTGAACGTCGCGCATCTTGTCCGCGTGGCGCGGCAGGAGGGCTGGATCGTTGGACGCCAGAGCACCGCAGACGGACAATACGATCTTCGTCGATCTCGACGGAACGCTGATCCGCAGCGATCTGCTTTGGGAAACCCTCTTTCTCGCGCTACGTCAAAGGCCGCAGATCCTTTATCGCCTCCCGCGCTGGTTGGCCGCCGGCAAGGCGCGTCTCAAGGCCGAACTTGCCGCAGCGGTGGATTTCGACGCGGCACTGCTTCCCTATCGTGAAGATGTCGTCGCGCAACTTCGTCAGGCGCGGGCGGAGGGCCGGCGCATTGTTTTGGCGACCGGCGCGAACGAAAAGCTCGCCCATGCGGTCGCCGACCATCTGGGGGTGTTCGACGCGGTCATGGCCTCCGACGCGACGATCAATCTCACGGCGGAACGCAAGCTCGACCGCATCATGAGCGAGTGCGGCGAGGGCCGCTTCGATTACCTCGGCAATTCCCATGAAGATATCTGCCTGCTCGACAAGGCGGATGAAGCGACCGTGGTCGCGCCCGATCGGGCGGCCGATCGCTGGCAGAAGCGCAGCGGCGCGCATCGCATCGACGAAGACGGCGGCTGGCTGAGGCCCGCTATCAAGGCGCTGCGCCCGCATCAGTGGATGAAGAACCTTTTGATCTTCGTTCCGATGGCCCTGTCGCAGGAATTCTTCAATCTGCAGATGTTGGCCGGGGCTATCCTGGCCTTCGTCAGCTTCTCGCTTGCAGCGTCGGCAGTCTATATCGGCAACGACCTCGTCGATCTCACCGCCGACCGCAAGCACAAGTCCAAGCGGCACCGGCCGTTCGCCAGCGGGGCGTTGCCGATCCCCACCGGACTGAAGCTGGCGGCGGGGCTGTTGGTCACGTCGTTGGCGATCGCCTGGATTTTGCCGGAGCATTTTCTCGCCGTCCTGGGCATCTATCTGGTGACGACGACCGCCTATTCACTGTTCATCAAGCGCATGTTGCTGATCGATGTCCTGGTCTTGGCGGGGCTCTATACGCTTCGTATCATCGCCGGATCGGAAGCCTCGGGCGTCGAGGCGTCGTTCTGGCTTCTGGCCTTTTCCCTGTTCTTCTTCCTGTCGCTCGCTTTGGTGAAGCGCTTCACCGAGCTTCAGGATTTCGGCTCCGGCGCGCACCGCTCCAAAACTGGCCGCGGCTACGTCGATGCCGATCTGGAAACGCTGGCTCAGGCCGGTCTCGCATCCGGCTTCGCCTCCGTCCTGGTCCTGGCGCTTTATGTGGACAGCGCGGAGGTCCGGCGGCAATTCACCGAGCCCTATCTGGCCTGGGCGCTCTGTCCGCTGGTTCTCTACATCATCGTGCGGATCTGGATTCTTGCCCGCCGCGATGAGATGCACGAGGACCCGGTCGTCTTCATCCTGCGGGATTGGCGCAGTCAGTTGATGATCGGGCTCGGCGCGATCATGTTCCTGGCCGCCGCCTATGTCTGATGTCGCTTACGAAAGCTGGGGCAGGCTGCGGCCGACAAAGCGCCTTGCCGTCGACGCGGCGAAATTGCCGGGCCTTCCGGCCCGCGGCGACGGCGGGGGCTTCCTGCCGTTCGGCAACGGTCGGTCTTATGGTGACAGCTGCCATAATGATCGCGGAACGCTGATCGACAGCCGCCCGGCGAGCCGCATCCAGTCCTTCGACCCGATCGCCGGCCTGCTGACGGCCGATGCCGGCGTGCTGCTGTGCGAGATTACCAGGCATGTGGCGCCGCAAGGTTGGTTCCTGCCGGTGACGCCGGGAACGCAGTTCGTCACCCTCGGCGGCGCCATCGCCAACGACATTCACGGCAAGAACCACCATCGCCGGGGCACATTCGGCCAATGGGTGGAGGCCTTCGATCTCGATCGCTCGGACGACGGTCGCATCGTGTGCAGCAAGACCAGCAACCCGCGCCTGTTCGCCGCGACCATCTCCGGCATGGGCCTGACCGGCCTGATCCGGCGCGCGACGATCCGGTTGCTCAAGGTTCCTTCGCTGTCGATCGTCCAGACGACGACGCGCTTCGATCGACTGGACGACTATTTCGAGATCGCCGAGGACGCCGACAGGCGGCACGAATACGCCGTCGCCTGGATCGACTCGCTCGCCAGCGGCGCCTCGCTCGGCCGCGGTCATTTGATCGCCGGCAACCATGCGGCGGAGGGTGATATGACCGGGATCGCCCGCGGACCGTTGGCGGGCGTCCCGTTCACGCCACCGTTCAGTCCGCTTCGGGGGCTGGCTCTGCGCGCTTTCAACGAAGCCTATTTCCGCAAGGCCGGGAAGGGGACGACCGAGCAGATCGTACCGTTCGATCAGTTCTTCTATCCACTTGACCGGATCGGCGGGTGGAACCGGCTTTATGGTCCGGGCGGGCTGCATCAGCACCAGAGTGTCGTGCCGCCGGATACAGGCCGCGACGCCGTCCGTGCGCTGATCGAATGCGCCCGTCGCCACGATCACGGCTCGTTCCTCACGGTGCTCAAGCGCTTCGGCGAGCAGGTCAGTCCTGGGCTGATCAGCTTTCCGCGCGCAGGCTACACGCTCACCCTCGACTTTCCCCATCGCGGCGAGCGAACGCTGCGTCTGTTGGCGGAGCTCGACCGGATCACCGTCGACGCCGGCGGCGCTGTCAATCCCTATAAGGACGCGCGCATGTCGCCGGAAACCTTCGCGGCCGGCTTTCCCCGTTGGCGCGAACTCGAAGCGCTCCGCGATCAAGCGATGGTTTCGGACTTCTGGAGGCGAGCTGCCCTAGGGGACGGCTGACCGGTCAACAAAAATATAAAATTACACCGACAGTATCAATAAAATATTTACCGTAAAAATCGCGAATTTCCACAAAATACGCCTGATTCAAGCCAGTTTAACCCATATCTCACAGATTTATACTATGAAGCATTCTAGCGGCGGCGTTGAAGACGTGGCTCATTCCGAGAAGGCGGCATCGATGGCGAAGTTTCTTCCCTTTATCCTGTTCACGGTGTTCACCAACGCCGCGGCGCAGGTGATGCTGAAATACGGCATGATCCAGCTCGGCACCCTATCGTTCGCCGGCGTCAATCCGGTGATCAAGATCCTGCAGATCGTCTTCAGCCCCTGGGTCTTCCTCGGGCTTTGCACCTTCGTCATATCGATGGCCTCGCATCTCTTCGTCCTGTCCAAGGTCGAGCTGTCCTATGCCTATCCGTTCCTGTCGCTCGCCTATGTTGTGGTGGCCGTCTTCGCTTATTTCGTCTTTCGCGAAGACCTCAACGCCATGCGCGTCGGCGGCATCGCCCTGATCTGCCTCGGCACGGTGTTCATCGCCCAGGGCGGCTCCAAGATCCACGGCGAGGACGACATCGCCGCACTTTCCACAGACTCCGCACACGAGGTTTCCCGATGAAGCATATCCTGTTCGGCGGCGACGGTTTCGTCGGCCGTCACCTGGCCGAAAAGCTCGTGCAGGACGGCGAAGAGGTCGTCGTCGCCGACATCAACAAGAGCGACCTGGCGCACTATCGCCACTGCACCTTCATTGCGATCGATGTGACAGATCCGGAGGCGGTCCGGCGCGTGCCGATCGGCACCGACGACATGGTCTACAATCTGTCGGCCAAGATGCTGTCGCCGATCATGCCGCGGGCCAAGCGCTACGACTTTTTCTATCCGGTAAACTTCTTCGGCACCAAGCACATCATCGAGGCCATGCACGCCGCCGACGCGCCGAACCTCGTGCATTTCACCACCGACATGATCTACGGCCACACGGTCACCCACCCGATGACCGAGGAGCATCCGGTTGTCCCGCTCGGCGAATACGGCCAGTCGAAGCTCGATACCGAGTATCTGGCGGCTGAATGGCGCGGGCGCGGCATGAATATTACCCTGTTCCGCCCGCGGCTGATCATCGGGCCGGGCCGGCTCGGCATTCTGGAAAAGCTGTTCAAGCTGATCGACCGCAACCTGCCGGTGCCGATGATCGGATCGGGCAAGAATCCCTATCAGTTCATCTCGGTGTTCGACTGCGCCGAAGCGGCGCGACTGGCCTGGAAGGCCGGCGTGCCCAACGAGGCCTACAATCTCGGTTCGCTCAACCCGCCGCCAGTTCGGCGTCTGCTCGGCGATCTGGTCAAGCACGCCGGCTCGAAGTCTCTTCTCGTGCCGACGCCAGGCTTTGCGGTCAAGCGGACGCTCGACCTGCTCGACCTGTTGAACGTGCCGTTGATGGATCCGGAACAGTATCTCATCGCCGACGAGCTCTGCGTCCTCGACGTGTCGAAGGGCGAGCGCGATCTCGGCTGGATTCCGCAATATCGCGACGAGGACATGCTCATCGCCGCCTATTCGGAATACCGGGCCAAGTTCGAGGGCCGTCAGACCGCTTCCACCGCTTTCACCCAAGCCGCCGAATAAGAACCAGGAGAGCCGATATGCTCGATCGCCCCACGGTCACCGCTCCCGCGCTCGACGATAATTTTCGGCGCGGACCGGCCAAACCCGATCTCATGACCGTCGAAGAGGCCAAGGCGCTCGACGTGCAGACGATGGCCGACCTCTTCAAGGATCACATCAATCCCGGCCAGTTCCATTTCATGAAACTGCTCGGCTTCAACAAGGTGAAGGTCGAAAGCGCCGAGGGGATGTATTACATCGACCAGAACGGCCGGAAGATCCTCGATTTCTTCGGCGGTTTCGGCTCGCTCGCCTTCGGTCACAACCATCCGCGCATTCTGGCGGCGCGGCAGCGCTTCCAGAACGAAAAGCGCCACGAGATCGCGATCGCGTTTCTCTCTCAATATGCGGCGGCGCTCGCCAAGAACCTCGCCGCCTGTTCGCCCGGCGACCTCGACATGGTGTTCCTCGGCTCGTCCGGGTCGGAAGCGATGGAGGCGGCGATCAAGGTCGCCGAGCGCGCCTCGGGCCGCAAGAACTGCAAAGTCGTCCATGCCGAGAATTCCTTCCACGGCAAGACCAAGGGCGTCCTCTCGCTGACGGATTCGCCGCTCTACCAGGGTGAGTTCAAGCTGGTCGGCAACACCTGCAAAGTCCCGTTCGGCGATCTCGAGGCGCTGACCAACGCCATTCGCAGCGATCCCGACATCGGCGTCGTCGTACTGGAAACGGTGCAGGGTGGCGGCGGCATCATCGGCGCCCCGACCGCCTATTGGCAGGGCGTGCGGGCGCTGTGCGACAAGCACAACGTCCTGTGGGTCGCCGACGAGGTACAGTGTGGCTACGGGCGCACCGGTCGCTTCTACGCCTTCGAGCATCACGGCGTGGTGCCGGACGTCACCGCCCTTGCCAAGTCGCTCGGCGCCGGCAAGGCGGCGGTGGGCGCGATGATCGCCAGGCGCGAGGTCTATATGAAGGCCTATGGTTCGCCGAAGACGGCGATGATCCACGCCCAGGCCACCTTCGGCGGCATCGGCGAAGCCTGCGTCACCGCGATCGAGGGCCTCAATGTCCTCTACGATGACGATTTGATCGGCAATGCCGACGAGGTCGGGGCGCATCTGCTGGCCCGCCTCAAGGAGATCAAGTCGCGTTACCCCTCGATCATCAAGGACGTGCGGGGCCAGGGGTTGATGGTCGGCCTGGAGTTCCATGATTTTTCGCGCACGTTGCCGCTGGCACTGCGTCCGATGGTGGCGATCCTCGACGAAAAGCTCAAAGGCTCGCTGTCGGGCTTCATCGGAGCATTGCTCCTGCGCGACTACGATGTGCTGGTCGCCTTCACCGAATACAACCGCAACGTCATCCGGCTGGAGCCACCGCTGATTTGCGGCGAGGAGCATGTCGACCAGTTCTGCGACGCGCTCGATGCGCTGCTGGCACGCGGCATCGTCGCGATCGTCAAGGACTTCATCAAGTCGCAAATGACCTGACCAGCCGACGCCGCGCTCGCGCGGCGTCGCCATCTTCGTTTCAGCACCCGCGAGGGATTGAGCCATGAGCCTTGCCGAGAACATCGCGACGCCGGTCGATTGGCAACCCGTGCGCCATCTCGGCTCGAGATTGCGCGCCATGCTGTCGCCGCGCGTCGTCGGGGCCGCGGCAATCGCGGTGTTCGCGCTGGTCGTGCTGGCCACGGCCGTCTTCGCGCTGGTCAAGCCCGAATACAATTGGGACATGGCACCCTACATCGCAGTCTCGCTTGAGGACCGCATCAGTGATCCGGTCGAACTTCACCGCGAGGCCTGGGCCGGCATCAAGGCGCGGGCGTCCGAGGGGCAGTGGTACGAACTGAGCGAAGGCAACGCCTACAATGCCGACCTGTGGCAGAACCCCGACCACTTCGTCTCGCAACTGCCGATGTACCGGGTGAAGATCGGCTATCTGCAGACGATCCGCTTGCTCGATCGCGTCATCGATCCGGTTTTTGCCACGATCCTGGTCAGTTCCCTTTCCGCCCTTGCCGTCGGTCTCGTCCTCCTGTTCTGGATGGTTCGGCATGGATTTTCCGAATCCGGCCTGCTGCTTGCTCCGATCCTGCTGCTGGCCGGCTATTTCGACATGGGTCTGCTGGCGACACCGGACATGTACATGGCTGCGTTCGGACTGGTCGGCATCTATCTCATGGTCAAGAATCGGCCCTGGGCCTCGGTACCGTTTCTCGTCGCCATGTACCTCGTGCGACCGGACGGGATCATCTTCCTGTTCGCGCTGCTGCTGGCGGCCCTGGCCTTCGGCTACGCGCGGCTGCCGGCACTTGCCGCCTTCGCCGTGGCGGTCGTCGCCTATCCGCTGATCGCGCAAGCCGCGGGCCACCCCGGCTGGTGGCCGCATTTCTATTTTTCCAACGTGGCGCTGCAAAACGACATGACGGGTTTTTCGCCGGCGTTCAGCGTCATCGACTATCTGCGCGGCGTCGTGCGCGGGATCAGCGTCGCATTGCGTATGAACAACTGGCCGGCGATCATGGCTTTGCTGCTCTTGGGATGGCTGATGCTCGTCCTCAACGGCCGTGCGCCGGAGCGCCGCGCTGCCATGATGCTGACGGCGATCGTCCTGTGCTTCCTCGGCAAGTTCGTCACCTTCCCGCTGCCGGACGATCGGGTCTACTTCATGTTCGTTGCGGCCTTCGCGATCATCCTGCTCGAAGCGTGGAAACCGCGCCTGTCAGAGTTGCCCCCGCCGCGCGCGGCATCGCGGATGTCGCAAAGAGGCTGAAACCGCCCGGAGCATTCCGCTAGGGTTGGTCCCGAGAGGCGGTGTGTCCGCCGGTGAGGGTTAAGCTCGGAGCGGCAGGCATGAATTCACGGGCGTGCGCGGTGGTGATCGGCGGCGGGGTGGTCGGGGTCTCGACGCTCTATCACCTGGCGAAAAAGGGCTGGACCGACAGCGTCCTGATCGAACGCAAGGAATTGACCTCGGGCTCGACCTGGCACGCGGCCGGGCTCCTGCCGCTGTTCAATATGAGCTATTCGGTTGGCCAGCTGCACAAATATTCGGTGCGCTTCTACCGCGAGCTTCAGGAGGAGACCGGCATGAATGTCGGCTTCTCCAATGTGAGCAACATCCGTCTCGCCCGCACCAAGGACCGCTGGGACGAGTATATGTATTATGCCGGGGTTGCCGAGACGCTCGGCGTGCCGGTGAAACTGCTCAGCCCCGACGAGTTGAAGGAAGTCTGGCCGCTCTGCGAGACCGATGGCATCCTCGGAGCGCTACAGCATCCCGAAGACGGCTATATCCAGCCGGCGGACCTGACCCAGGCGCTGGCCAAGGGCGCCCGCGATTTCGGCGCCACCATCCACCGCAACACCGCCGTCACAGCCATCGAACAACTCGCCTCCGGCGAGTGGAAGATCACCACCGACAAGGGCGAGATCGTCGCCGAACACGTCATCTCGGCGACCGGAAACTTTGCCCGGCGGACCGGCGCGATGGTCGGGCTCGCCGTGCCGGTCATCCCGGTCGAGCACCAATACATCGTCACCGAGCCGCATCCCGCCATCGTCGAGCGCAAGCGCCAGGGCCTGCCGGAGATGGGAGTCCTGCGTGAGAGCGATTCCTCCTGGTACATGCGCGAGGAGAACGGCGGCCTCATTCTCGGCCCCTACGAGGTCGGCGCGCCCTGCTGCTATCTCGACGGACCCGACAAGGAGAGCGAGTACGAACTGTTCCAGGAGGATCTGGACCGCCTGATGCCGCATATCGAGACCGCGATCGCGCGTGTGCCGGCGTTTGGCGAGGTCGGTATCAAGAAGGTCTATAACGGCGCCATCGCCTATACGCCCGACGGCTCGCCCATCGTCGGCCCGGCGCCGGGCCTGAAGAACTTCTGGCTCAACGAGGGCCATTCCTTCGGCATCACCGCGGCCGGCGGAGCCGGCTGGCAGATCGCCGAATGGATCGTCGACGGCGAACCGACCGTCGACATGATCGGCGTCGATCCGCGCCGTTTCGGACCTTACGCGGGCGAGGGCTATCTCCGCGCCAAGAACGAGGAGGCCTATGCCAACGTCTTCTCCGTCCACTACCCCGATGAGGAACGCGCCGCCGCGCGGCCGTTGAAGACCTCGCCTTCCTATGAGCGTCAGAAGGCGCTCGGCGCGGTGTTCGGGTCGGTCTATGGCTGGGAGCGGGCGAACTGGTTCGCGCCGGACGGCTACGCGGTGCCGGAGGCCGAACTCGACGTCGGCGCCGATGTCCTGATGAAGCACAACCACGCGCCGGTCGATCACACCGGTCGGATTCGCGAACGCTGGTCGTTCCGCCGCTCGAACTATTTCGAGCCGGTCGGCGACGAGGTGAGGGCGGTGCATGAGGGAGTGGGCCTGCTCGACATGACGCCCTTCGCCAAGGCCGTCGTCACCGGGCCGGGCGCCGCGAGTTGGCTCGACGGCCTTCTCGCCAACCGCATCCCGAAAAAGACGGGCCGCATCGCGCTGTGCCATCTGCTGACGCCGGCAGGCGGCGTGCGCTCGGAGTTCACCGTCTTCAAGGCCGGTGAGCAGAGCTATTATCTCGTATCCGGCGGCGGTTATGAATCCATCGACCACGACATCCTGCAAAAGGCGCTGCCGGACGACGGCAGCGTTCAGATGTATCCGGCCACGACACGCCTCGGCGTCCTGGTGATCGCCGGGCCGCGCTCGCGCGATGTTCTCGCCAAGCTGACGCGCACGGATCTCACCAACGCGGCGTTTCCCTGGCTGACCGGCCAACGCATCTCGGTCGGGCCGGTTCGCCTCGACGCGCTGCGGGTCAATTTCGTCGGCGAGCTTGGCTGGGAGTTGCACCACCCGATCGAAATGCAGAACGCGCTCTACGACATGTTGTTGGAGGCCGGCGCGGAGTTCGGAATCCGGCCCTTCGGCATCCGGGCGATGGGCAGCATGGCGCTGGAAAAATCCTATCGCCAATTGCCGCGCGAACTCTCCATCGAATACAATGCGTTCGAGTCCGGTCTTGAGAGATTCGTTCATCCAAACAAGGGCGACTTCATCGGCCGTGACGCGGTGGTCAAGGCGCGCGAGGCCGGTCTGCGCTGGCAGTTCGCGACGCTTGAAGTCCATGACGTCGGCGACGCGGACGCGCGCGGCTCGGAGCCGATCTACGCCGACGGGGAACTGGTCGGCCGGGCGACGAATGGCGGCTACGGCTGGCGGGTTGGCAAGAGCCTGGCGCTGGCCATGCTGAAGCCGGAACACGCGGGCGAGGGGACGCGGCTCCAGATCAAGATCCTCGGTACGCTGCATGACGCGACCGTGGTCGGCGAGAGCCCGTTCGATCCGAACAATGAGCGGCTGCGCGGATAAGCACAGGCACTCTCGCGGTCGGACCGGATAGTCCGGCAGGTGCACAGGTCGGGCGGATCGTGACAATTTTTTGTCTTGCGCGATGGCGCAATTGGCGTGACGATTTCGTCATGCGCTGCCGACTCGTCGCCTTCGTCGCTGTCTTCCTCCTCGCGGTCATCGCGGGGATAGATGGCTTTGCGTCGGCGACGGCGCAACTGCGTAGCCTTGGCGACTTGGGTACAAACGACCAACGGGCACCACAAGAAGGCCAGAAAGTTGACGTCGAACTCGTCCTCGCGGTCGATGTCTCATGGTCGATGGATCATGGCGAGCAGGAGATCCAGCGGGAAGGATATGCCGCGGCATTCCGTAGCGAGCCGGTCCAGCGAGCGATCATGGAAGGCGGCTACGGCCGGGTCGCGGTTACCTATATAGAGTGGGCCGGGATGTTCTCCCAATCGATCCTCGTGCCGTGGACGCTGATCGATTCCAAGGCGAGCGCTGAAGCGTTCGCCTATCGTCTGGCAAGCGAGGAGCCGGAGCGCCAGCGGCGAACCTCCATCGCATCCGCGCTCGATTTCATCGCGCCACTGTTCGATCGCAACGGCTTCGATGGTCGCCGGCGTGTCGTCGACATTTCCGGCGATGGACCGAACAATCAGGGGCGCATGGTCACCGCCGCGCGCGATGCGGCGGTCGCCCGCGGCATCACGATCAACGGCCTGCCGCTGATGACGTCAGGCGGCGGCTTCGGCTGGAGTTCGATCCCCGATCTCGACCGCTATTATACGAACTGTGTGATCGGGGGACCCTCGGCCTTCATCATCCCGGTCAACGATTGGTCGCAGTTTCCCGAGGCGGTGCGCCGTAAACTGGTGCTCGAACTCGCCGGCAACTGGCCCGACGATCAAGCGAATGACCCAGCAACCGTTATTCCAGCGCAGAACGCCTCGGCCGCCGACTGTCTGATCGGCGAACGGCTGTGGCAACAGCGCCAGCAACGTTGGATCGAGGATTTCCAGTAGGGCAGGGCCGGGGGAGGCGCCCCCGATCAGGCCGGAGATGGCGCGGCGCGTCCGGCCCGTTCCTGCTGCGGCGAGCGCGAATAGAGTTCGCGGTAGCATTTGGAAAAATGCGACGCGGAGACGAAACCGCTGGCGACGGCGATCTCGACGATCGGCAGTTGCGATTGCATCAGCAGGTGCCGGGCTCGATCGAGCCGAATCTCCAGATAGTAACGCGCTGGCGAGCGGCCCATCTCCTTGTCGAAGAGACGCTCGACCTGCCGGCGGGAGAGGCCGACGGCGCGGGCGATCTCGACCAGCGACAGCGGATCGGAGAGATTGGCTTCCATGATTTCGATCACCCGCAGAACCTTGGCATGTTGAACGCCGAGCCGCGCGCGCAGCGGCAGTCGCTGCCGGTCCTGCGGGCCGCGCACTCTGTCGGTCAGCGCCTGCTCGCAGACCCGGTTGACCACGTCCTCGCCTTGGTCCTCGCCGATCAGGGCGAGCATCATGTCGAGTGAGGCCGTGCCGCCGGCGCAAGTGTAGATGTTGTGGTCGATCTCGAAGAGATCGGCATAGACGTCGGCGCGCGGGAAGGCTTCGGCAAAGCCCGGCATGTTCTCCCAATGGATGGCGCAGCGGCGGTCGGCGAGGAGACCCGCCCGCGCGAGAATCCAGGCGGCGGTGCACAGGCCGCCGACAGAGATGCCGCGCTGATGGGCCTCGCGCAGATAGGAGAAGGCCGCCTTGTCGGAGAAATCCTCGACCAATACGCCGGAGCAGGCGAAGACCATGGATGGCCGTCTTTCGCCGGGCAGCGCCCGGCGCTCAGCCTCCACGGAACTTGTCACCGCCACTTCGACGCCGTTCGACGCGCGCACCGGCGCGCCGTCGGTCGAGGCGAGGCGCCAGCGATAAATCTCGCGGTCAACGATGCGGTTGGCGATCCGCAGCGGCTCGATCGCGGTCGCGAAGGCGATCATGGAGAAATTCGGAACGAGCAGAAACACGATGGTCCGCTTGGGCGCGGCCTCGCTCATCGTATCGTCAATTCTGGTCGTTTGGCCGCTCCCAAAGCGCGGCTGACCAGTCGGGGCTGACGCGATCCTCATCGGCAAATGCCTCCGACCCTAACGCGACCGGCGATGGTCTCGCTTCCACGACATTGCGACCACGCGGTCGAATCGCGCGAGATTGCGCGGGATTGTTTCCGCGCGCAAGCGACGTCTTTCACTTTCAGGCCGGAGCATAGCCAAATTGTCGGTGGGCTGATTATCCCGGCAGATCGTCTTCGGGATTGCCGCTGTCATATTCGAGCAGCAGTCGGTCGGCGCGGCCTTGGGCATCGACGCCGAGGCGTCGCCTGACACATCTGCTGCGAAAGGCGGCGTCCATGAGCTCGGATTCGCTCATTCCCAGATGAGCCACGAGATGCAGGAGCGTACGTTTGCCCTGACCGCCGCCAGCCGTCTTTTCGTCGCGCTGATACTGCTCGAGGCGCAGACGCTTCTGACGGCGTTCCCACACGTATCGACCAAAAGCCCATACCGCGACCGTCGCCGTGAGGATTGCCGCGATATTCGACAATGCTCCCAGCAGGGTCATGGCAAAAGCCTCATCGCTACTCTACTTCTTGCGGGCCTTGCGAGCGGCGTATTTGGCGTCGCGGGCCGCCTTGCGGGCGGCTTCGTCGGCGACCATCTGCGCCATCGGCCGGTTTTTCTCGGCCTTGGCGGCTTCTTCCGCGGCCAGGCGCTCGGCTTCCTTCTCGGCCTTGCGAGCGGCTGCCTCGCGGGCTTTGGCTTCGGCCTCGGCGCGCTTCTTGGCCTGACGCTCCTCGCGAGCCGCGACGATGGCGGCGCGCTCGGCGCGGCGGGCTTCGGCGGCGGGGTCGTTCTGCTTCGCCTTCATCTTTTCGAGAAGGGCGGCTTTCGCTTCTTGCGCGGCTGTGCGGCGTTCGACGAAATCCGCACCCTTGGGTTTCAAAACTGACATGGACCAATCGTAATTCGTGGAAAAGGGTTCGCTCGCTCGTTTTTCGGGCGTCGACGCCTTGGGGGATAAGCCGCCAGCGGCGCCGCGTCAATCGCAACGGTCTGGTTCAGCGGGGAGGGCGACCGCCGCGACGGCGCCGGGGCGCGTCACCTTCGGCTTCGCCGGAGCGCCGGATCGGCCGGCCCTCGGCATCGCGGTTGGGCAGCCTCTGCACCTTGACCAGTTCGGGATAGGCGTCGCGCTTGTTCGGAAACGCCATGGCGGCGACGAAATGATCCTGGAAGGCGGGCTCCAGCGCGGTCTCGACCTTCTGGATGCGCTTGACCACCGCCTCGATCTCGCGGCGATAGGACCGGTTCAACAGCGCCATGCGCGCGCCGGCGCCTGCCGCATTGCCCACCGAGCCACATTTTTCCACGTTACAATCGGGCACCAGACCCAGGACCATGGCGTATTTCGGCTCGATGAAGGAACCGAAGGCGCCGGCCAGCGCGATGCGGTCGATCGTGCCGGACTCACCAGCAGCGCCGAACTTGTCGATCAGCAGCTTGATGCCGGCGTAAAGCGCCGCCTTGGCGAGCTGGATGGCGCGCACGTCGGTTTGCAGGATGCTGATCGTCCGTCCGGGCATTGCGTGGAGGACATAGGCGAAGGTGCGCCCCTCCGGGACAATGCGGGACGAGCGGGCGGCAAGCGATCCGTCGATGATTCCGTCTTCGGTGATGATGCCGGCGAGAAACATTTCCGCGATCACCTCGATGATACCGGAGCCGCAAATGCCAGTGACGCCGGTCGATTGCGCGGCGGCGGCAAAGCCCGGATCGTCGGACCAGCCATCCACCCCGATGATCTTGAAGCGGGGCTCCAGCGTCTCCGGATCAATGCGAACGCGCTCGATGGCGCCCGGCGCGGCACGCTGCCCGGAGGAAATTTCTGCGCCTTCGAAGGCCGGACCGGTCGGCGAGGAAGCGGCCAGAAGCCGCTGCCGGTTGCCGAGCACGATTTCGGCATTGGTGCCGACATCGACGACGAGCATCGTCTCGTCCTGGCGATGCGGGCCTTCCGAGAGCGTGACGGCCGCCGCGTCCGCGCCGACATGGCCGGCAATGCAGGGCAGGAGATAGGCGCGGGCCGCCGGATGCAGGCTGAGATCGAGGTCGCTGGCCGGCACGGCCAGAGCGCCCGACACGGCCAGCGCGAAGGGCGCCTGGCCGAGTTCGGTGGGATCGATGCCGAGGAAGAGATGATGCATGATCGGATTGCCGACGAAGACGCAATCCATGATGTCGGCCGTGTCTACGTTGGTTTCGGTCGCGACCTCCTCGACCAGCCTCTGGATCGCCTCGCGCACCGCCTTGGTCATTTCCGGCCGGCCACCGGGGTTCATCATCACATAGGAGACGCGGCTCATCAGATCCTCGCCGAAGCGGATCTGCGGGTTGGGCGTGCCGGCCGAGGCAATGGTCGCGCCCGACAAGAGCGACGACAGATGCAGCGCGATCGTCGTCGAGCCGATATCGACGGCGATGCCGTAGGCCTCGTTCTTGAGACCGGAATAGAGTCCCATCAGGCGTGGGCGTTCGTCGTCGCGATCCTGGGCGATTGCGCAGGTGACCTTCCAGGCGCCGTCGCGCAGCGTCTTCTGGACATGGGGAAGAATCCCCGGATCGACGATCGGCGCCGAGATGCCCCAATCCTTTTCCAGCGCCACGAAAATGCGATCGAGATCGCCCAGCGGCGCGTGCATGTCGGGCTCGACGACCTCGACGTAAAGCAGCCTGATCGCCGGGTCGCGCGGAAATTCGCGCGTGTCGACCGCCTTGCGGACCACCGCCGCGTTGACCGCCATGTCGGACGGCAGGTCGATTACGAGGTCGCCTTCGATTGTGGTGGAGCAGGAGAGCCGGCGGCCGGGCTTCAGGCCGCGTTTGGCGGCATAGCGCTCTTCCTTGGCCGACCAGGCCGAGAGGTGATCGGCCGCCGAGGTGATCTTGTGCTTGGCGAAGATACCCTCGGCGACCTCGATCTGGCAGCGGCCGCAAATGCCGCGCCCCCCGCAGACGCTCTCGACATAGACGCCGAGCGAACGCGCCGCCTCGATGACCAGCGTGCCTTTCGCGAAGCGGCCGCGCTGGCCGGACGGCATGAACAGGACGAGGGGATCTTGCTGGGTCATCGTGCCGCCATCAGCCTGGAACCGTGCTGGCCCTCGCCCTTCGAGGCTCGCTGCGCTCGCGCCTCAGGATGAGGGCGCTGTCGGCCGCGGCTTTGCAAAGCGCCTCATGGGTCACTTCGACAATCTCTTGCGATTGGCGCGCACGCGCTTGGCATAGGGTTTCAGGCCGGCGGACAGGATCGCGTCGCCATGGTTGGAATGGCTGCCGCGTCCCGTTACGGCGCCGAGCGTGGCCTCGGTGACGGCTGCCATCGCGGCCATATTCATGGCGACGAGCGATTCGCCCGCCGCTTGCATCTTCTCGCCGACCATGCGCGACATCTCATCGCGGTCCGTGGCCGTCGGGGAAGCGGCCGACATCCAGAATTGCATCATGCGGTTGCCGATCACGAAGGGTGACAGCATCATCAGCGTCGACATTTCGGAGCTGCTCTTGGGAGCAACGGAAAGCGACAGGCGGCGGCGGGTCATCAAGCGAATTCCTTTCGGGGTGTCCCATCGGTTGGGACTGTCCCGCGAGAAACGTTCGGCGACACCAAACAGTCGCAGCGGCGGCCAAGTTTATTTCGCACTTGCGAAAAGAATGGCGCCGGTCGCGGACGATCCGTGTCCGTCGACGCGGTGCTAGCCGGGCCGCCGGCCTCCATCAGGACTGCGCCATCCGGGCTTCCCGACCGCCGCGCCGCCGGCCGCTGCCGGATGGCGTGGCCGCGGAACTGGCTGCGACCATCGTCGCGGCTGGCTGGACATCGCGGTAGCTGCGAATCCAGGTTCCGCAGGACGGATCGTTGCCCATCAAAACGTTGGCGGCGCGAACCGCCTCCATCTCCTGCGGCCGGCAGGGGTTCATGATCGCCGAAGTCATGCCGGCGGCAATCGCCATCGGCAAGAAGGCGGCGTTGATGCCGTGGCGGTGCGGCAGGCCGAACGAGATATTGGAGGCGCCGCAACTGGTGTTTACGCCGAGCTCCTCGCGCAGGCGACGCACCAGCGCGAAGACCTGCCGGCCCGCCGTGCCCATCGCGCCGATCGGCATGACCAGCGGGTCGACGACGATGTCGCACGGCTTGATGCCGTAGTCGGCGGCATGCCGGACGATTTTCCTGGCCACCTCAAAACGCACGTCCGGATCTTCGGAAATGCCGGTTTCGTCGTTGGAGATGGCGACGACCGGCACGTCGTATTTCTTGATCAGGGGCAGGATCGCCTCGAGCTTTTCCAGCTCCCCGGTGACGGAATTGACCAAGGGCCGCCCCTCGGCGACCTCCAGCGCTGCCCGGATGGCGGAGGACACCGAGGAATCGATCGAGATCGGCAGATCGGTGAGGCTTTGGACGAGGCGGATGGTCTGAACCAGCAGCGGCGGCTCTGAGACATTCGGGTCGACAGCGGTGACCCCGGCATTCACGTCGAGCATGGTCGCGCCCGCGGCAACCTGTTCCAGCACGTCCCTGGTGACGGTGTCGAAATTGCCGGCGACCATTTCGGCGGCGAGCTTCTTGCGCCCGGTCGGATTGATCCGCTCGCCGATGACGCAGAATGGTTCGTCGAAGCCGATCACGATCTCCCTCTTGGCGGAGGCGACGACGGTACGGGTCATGGGCGGTCTTTCCGGTGAAGGGGGCTGAAGGAGGATTCGGTTCGGCTGGCGCTCAGCCGTGCTGGCGCTTGATGTCGCGGCTGAAGGACGAGGCCTGGTTTGGCCAGGAGGCGCGTTCGGTCAGCCACTCGGCGGATTTCACCAGACCGCCGAAGGGAAAGACATGAATCTGCCGGACGGGCGAGTCCAGCGTCGCCTGCCAATGCCGCTCGATCGGCCCGACCACAGCTTCCGGCGAATGGGTCGTGGCGAGCGCGGTCAGCGCCAACGCCCGTTTCTTCAGGAAGGCGACGGAGTTGCCGACACCGCACATCGCGGCGTATTTGATCAGCGTGGTGATCTTGGCGGGTCCGGCGACGCCCAAATGGATCGGCAGGCCGATGCCAGCTTCCTTGATGGCCAGCGACCAGTTGATGAACTCGTCCGCATCGAAACCGAACTGGGTAACGATGCGCATATGCGCCCCGGTGCGCTCGCCGAAATCGCGTTTGAGCCGCAACGCCTCTTCGGCGGTCGCGGCCGAGAAGTCGGGCGAGCCCTCGGGATGGCCGGCGACACCGACATCGCGGATTCCGTAGCGGTCGAAGAGGCCGCTCTCCAGAATCTCCATGGTCGAGGTGAACGGTCCGGCCGGACGATCGAGGCCGCCACCGATCACCAGCATGTCGTCGACGCCGGCCTCTTCGGCATAGGCCCGGATACGGGTCTCCAATTCGTCGCGACTGCGGATGCGGCGCGCCGGAATATGCGGGACCGGCGCATAGCCGAGGTCGGAAATTCGTTTTACCGCGCGGATGAAATCCTTGACGGAGTCGACGCCGACATCGGTCAGATAGACCTTGGTTCCGGCGGGAAACAGATCGGGCAGCTCGCGCGAATCCAGCGCCTGCTTGGGAGCGACTTCGATCGAGGCGGGGATATGATGCCGCGGCAACGGCAGATCCTGTATCATGGCTCGCGCCCCTCGTTTGCGACCAGCGCCGCGAGGCGGTCCCGGTCGTAGCGTTGATCGAGTTCGGACAATCTGTTCGTGGCCTCGGCTTCGAGGTCGTCCGCTTCGCAGGCCGCGCTTTCGCGCCGCCATTCGGCGAGATAGGCCTCGGAATCCTGGGCGCCGACGCGCATGGCGCAGCGGTCGATCGCCTCGATGAAGCGTATCGGCAATTCGCGACGCGCCGCCTTGCGTCCCTGGCGGACGATCACCTGGGCGGGAATATCCCGCCAATAGACGATTTGCGTTTCGGCCATGCCGCATCTCCCACGCCCGGCAATGTGCCGGGAGACGCTGTCGGAGGATATGCCGGACGCGACGACGCGCGGCGGCTTTGCGACATTCGGCGCCTGACGGGCGATCTGGAGAATTTTTTGAGGATCGGGAGCGATCGTTCGACCGCATCGACGCATCCGCTGCTTAGAGCGTCAGGCGATTAATCTGCAACATAGCCAGCGGCCTTGAGGTAGTTCCAACATTCTTCGGGCTCGAACAGGTCGCAGATGTTGCCGACTGCACGCCAGAGATC